>DASWDV010000268.1:0-11889 GCA_036395075.1 Gemmatimonadaceae bacterium
CAGCGGATGTTCGAGTTCCTGGCCTTCTTCAAGCCCCATCTTCTCCATATATTTGACGATACGATCCGAGCCGAAGAGGCGCATGAGATCGTCTTCGAGCGACAGGAAGAACTGTGATGCGCCCGGATCTCCCTGCCGGCCCGCGCGGCCGCGCAGCTGGCGATCGATACGCCGCGACTCGTGCCGCTCCGAGCCAATTATGTGGAGACCCCCGCACTCGATCACATCCTCGAGCTGATTCTCTGCGTCCTTTCGCTGTGACGGTCTTGATTCCGTGACTCCTGGCCCGAGCTTAATGTCCGTTCCACGGCCCGCCATGTTGGTGGCGATTGTTACCGCTCCCGGTTGTCCCGCGCCGGCGACGATTTCCGCTTCGCGCTGGTGGTATTTCGCGTTCAGCACGTTGTGCGGAATGCCGGCCCGCTTGAACATTCGCGCCAGGGTTTCCGATACTTCGACGCTAACGGTTCCGACGAGCACCGGGAATTGCAGCTCATGCAGCCGCTGCGTCTCCTCGAGAATGGCGTTGTACTTTTCGCGGCGCGTCTTGTAAACAAGGTCCTGCCTGTCGTCGCGAATCACCGGACGATTGGTCGGAATCACCGAGACGCCGAGCTTGTAGATCTCGTGGAACTCCGTCTCCTCGGTCTCGGCGGTGCCGGTCATGCCGGCGAGCTTCTCGTAGAGACGGAAGTAGTTCTGGATGGTGATCGTCGCGAGCGTTTGCGTCTCGCCCTTCACCTGGACGCCTTCCTTCGCCTCCACTGCCTGGTGCAAGCCCTCCGACCAGCGCCGACCGTGCATCGTGCGACCTGTGAATTCGTCGACGATCAGAACCTGGCCCTCTTGCACGACGTAGTTCACATCCCGCTCGAATAGCGCGTGCGCACGCAGCAGCTGGTGTACGATGTTCAATCGCTCGCTCTTCGCCGCGTAATCGCGATTGATCGTGTTGCGCGCTTCGAGCTTCTCCGCCGCGGTCATGTCGGGATCGTGGTCGATCGCGTGTACCGCATGCGACAGATCGGGAAGTACGAATTCGTCGTGCGCCTCCGGTGACATGAAGTCGACACCGGCATCGGTCAGATGAACGGTGTGGCCCTTCTCGTCGAGCACGTACAGCAGGTCGTTCTCGATGTCGCGATACTCCTGCTTGCCGGCCGGCAGTCTGCGATCGGCGATGTGCTGCAGCTCCATCTTCTGCACGAGCTGCTTGGCGCCCGTCTCCTGCATCACCTTGAGGAGCCGCTTGTTCTTCGGTCCGCCGAGCTGCGCCTTGTAGAAGTTGAGAGCGGCTTCATCGTTGTCGCCCGCCTCGAACGCTTTCTCGCCGGCCGCGACCAATGCATTCACGAGATCCGTTTGCTTGCGCACCAGCCGCGCGACGGCGGCATTGTGCAGCGCGTACTCGGCGTCGCTCTCGTTGCCGACCGGCCCCGAAATGATGAGCGGCGTCCGGGCTTCGTCGATGAGAACTGAATCGACTTCGTCGACGATGGCGTAGACGTGGCTTCGCTGCACCCGCTGTTCGAGCGACTGCACCATGTTGTCGCGCAGGTAGTCGAACCCGAATTCGTTGTTGGTGCCGTAGGTGATGTCGCACTCGTACGCGGCGCGGCGCTGCATCGTTCCGGGCTCGGTGTCGTCAATGCAGCCGACCGTCAGTTCGAGATACTTGTAGACGTGTCCCATCCACTCCGAGTCGCGCCGTGCGAGGTAGGAGTTGACGGTGATCAGGTGGGCCCCCTTTCCGGGCAGTGCGTTGAGATACAGCGGCAACGTCGCGACGAGCGTCTTCCCCTCGCCGGTCGCCATCTCGGCGATGCGTCCCTGGTGCAGCTGGATCCCACCCATCAGCTGCACGTCGTACGGGACCATGTTCCAGTCCATCTCCTGCCCGGTGACCACGACTTTCGTACCGAGCAGGCGCCGCGCTGCCTCGCGAACCGTGGCAAACGCCTCCGGCAGGAGCTCGTCGAGCACGCTCGCGATCGCTTCACGGAGCTCTGCCTCCGCGCCGCCGCGCCCGTCGACACCACTCAGCTCGTTGTCGATCTCCTCGCGGGCAGCTGGATCAGCGGTGACCCGCTTCCGCTCGCGCAGCTCGGCGATCCGTGACTCGATGTCGCTGGTGACTTCGTGGATGCGCGCGCGGAACTTCCCTGTTTGTCCGCGAAGCTCCTCTTCTGATATCGTCTGGAGGCGCGCGTAGATCTCGTTGATCTCGTCGACGATCGGTTGAACGCGTTTGCGCTCCCGATCGTGGCGAGTCCCGAATACACCGCTCAGCAGCCCTGTCAACGCCATTTACTGGTCTTCCTCAGGCGGAGTGCCGCCTCAACGATAGAGCCCGCGAGCCTCGATGAATCGTTCGACGCTTTCGGGCACGAATCCCTTGATCGATTTACCTGTATGAAGCCGCTCTCTGATCTCGGTCGATGACACGTCAACTCGCCGCGTCGACACTGTAGTTACACCTTCAACCACAGTATCGACTCGAGATCCGCTGGCGCCCGCCCTCCGCATCACAGTCAGCGTGGCCAGCTCGCGAATACGCTCGGGATTCTTCCATTTCTCAAAGCTCTCGAGCGTGTCCTGCCCAAGCAGTAAAAAGAGCTGCGCACCCGGGAATCGACCCGACAAATGCTCCAGCGTATCAACGGTGTAAGATAACCCTTTTCGATCGATTTCTGCCTCGTCGACCACGTAATTGGCATCGTCCGCCACGGCGAGGCGCACCATCTCCAGGCGGTCCTGCGCTGAGGCAATCGCCGGCCGATGGACCTTGAGAGGCTGCGCTGCAGCGGGAACGAAAATCAGCCTGTCGAGACGAAGGGCTTCGCGGGCGTCGGCGGCAATGAGGAGATGGCCAACGTGGGGAGGATCGAAAGTCCCGCCGAATACCCCGATTCGCACGTAGCTAGGTCGCCGGCGTCGCCGGCGCGGGGCCGCACTGCCGACTGACCTCACGATCGTTCGGATACGCTTTCCTCATGGCGTCGCACAGGTCACGGGCGTCCTCGGTGTACTTGATCGCCCGGTATGCTTCCAACAGTCGCAGGTAGGCGTCTCGCGTCTTCTTCGCGTTCGGATGCAGGCGGATCACGTCCTTGAAGTAAATGATCGCTGAATCGTACGCTTTGCGCTTCAGATACAGATACCCGGTGTCGTAATCCTTCTCGGCAAACCATTCGTCGAGGCGCGCGAGCTCGTTCTTGGCGCGCGTCGCGTAGGGTGAATCCGGGTAACTCGTCAGCAAGGATTCGTAAGCTGTCTGGGCGGACTTGCCGTACGTCGCATCGAGCTGAGGTCGCCGCCACTCGTGCGCGTAAGCCCTTCCCGACAGAAAAAACGCGTCGTCGACCAGCGTGTCCTGCGGAAAAGCATCGATGAGGCGATTGTAGGTCCCAGCCGCAAGCAGATACTCCCGGTTCTTGGTTTGCGACTGCGCCAGATAGTAATAGGAGAGCGGAAGCCGCGGATCGCGCGCCGACAAGTCGAGCGTCAGTTTCTCGAACGCCTTGGCGGCGTTGTCGTATCGACCCGCCTTGTATTCGGCCATAGCGACCTGGTACAGCTTGTCGGCTGAAGGGTACGACTTTGGATCGAAAGCGGGCTTGCACGCCAGCGGTGCCGCGAGCAACAGCGCCAGCAATAATGATTTCGACTTGAACATCCGGATGATATTACCCTCTGCGGCCGAGCGTGTTCATGCGGATGGGCGTCCGATCGAATAGTACCGCACGCCCAGCTCGCGCATCTTCTCGACGTCGTAAAGATTTCTGCCATCGACGATGACCGGCGCTTTGAGCGTCCGCTTCACCCGCTCAAAATCAGGGTGGCGATACTCGTTCCAGTCTGTGACCACTACCAGCGCGTCCGCGCCCGCCAGCGCCTCATAGTTAGTCTCCGCATAATCTATTCGGTTGCCGAGCAAACCTCGTGCGTGACCGATAGCAGCCGGATCGTGGGCGCAAATCGAGACCCCTTCGCTGATGAGGCTGTCGATCAGGGTCAGCGATGGGGCCTCGCGCATGTCATCCGTTCCGGCTTTGAACGCCAGTCCCCACAACGCGACACGCTTGCCGTGAAGGTCTTTACCGAGCGCGCACCGCAGCTTTTCGAGGAGAATCTGCTTCTGCCTCTCATTTGCCGACTGAACCGCGGCGAGAACATCGAGCCGCACTCCGCGCTCGGCGCCCATTCTCACGAGCGCCTTGACGTCCTTTGGGAAACACGAGCCGCCGTATCCCGGACCGGGAAAGAGGAACGATTGGCCGATACGGGAGTCGCTCCCGATTCCCTTCCTCACGGAGTCGACGTTGGCGCCGAGCTTGTCGCACAGGTTCGCAATCTCGTTCATGAACGAGATGCGCGCGGCGAGCATTCCGTTCGCGGCGTACTTCGTCATTTCCGCCGACGAGATGTCCATCAGGACGATTGGTTTACCGGTGCGGACGAACGGTGCGTAGAGCTCAGTCATTACGCGCCGCGCGTGCACCGACTCGACGCCCAGGATCACGCGGTCGGGCTTCATGAAGTCATCCACCGCCGCGCCTTCTTTCAGGAATTCAGGATTGCTGCATACGTGAAACGGAAATTTTGCTTCGGTTGCAATAGCCTTCTCGATTCTCGCGGAGCTGCCGACCGGCACCGTCGACTTGGTGACGACGACCATTTCGCGACGCATGTGCCTCCCGATGACTGCGGCTACCTCGAGCACATGCTGCAGATCGGCGGATCCGTCTTCACCTTGCGGCGTTCCGACCGCAATGAACACGACCTCGGCGCCCTCAATCGCATCGCCAAGCTCGGTCGTGAATGAGAGGCGACCCTCCTTTTGATTTCGCTCCACGAGTGAGTCGAGACCCGGCTCGTAGATCGGCATCTCGCCATTCTTGAGCCGCTCGATTTTCTGGCGATCGATGTCCGCGCAGCAGACGGTATTCCCCGTCTCAGCGAGGCAGGCGCCGACTACGAGTCCAACGTAGCCGGTGCCAATGACCGAGATATTCACGCCGCGGAGCTAAGCCGTTGCGTACGAGCTCGCCGAGGCCAGCGAGACAATACGACCCTTGCCCTTCGCAAGCTTGGCGGTCGCGTTTCTGGTGTCGACGACGACTTTCGCCATGTGCACCACGCGCTGGTAGTCGACCGTGGAATGGTCGGTGACGATCACTACCGCGTCGGCGATCTTGATCTCCTCGTCCGTGAGCGCAACGCTCGAGTGCTCGTGTCCGTCCTCGCGGAACTTGGGAACGAACGGGTCGTGATAATGCACGTCGGCTCCCTGCTGCTCGAGCAGTCGGATCACGTCGAGCGCCGGACTTTCCCGCATGTCGTCGATGTCCTTCTTGTATGCGACACCGAGCACCAACACGCGGCTTCCGTTCACCGCCTTTTTCTCTTCGTTCAGAGCCTGCGCGACTTTGCGTACGACGACCGCCGGCATCTCGCTGTTGATCTCGCTGGCGAGATCGATGAAACGCGTCTTGTAGTTGAGCGTTCTCATCTTCCAGGCCAGGTAGTGTGGATCGAGCGGGATGCAGTGTCCGCCAATGCCCGGACCGGGCGTGAACTTCATGAACCCGAACGGTTTGGTCGCCGCTGCCTCGATCACTTCCCAGATGTTGACGCCGAGCTTGTCGCAAACGATCGCCATCTCGTTGACGAGGCCGATGTTCACTGAGCGGAACGTGTTCTCGAGGAGCTTGACCAGCTCCGCGGTTTCAGTGCTGGATACCGGCACCATCGTGTCGAGACACGTCGCGTACAGCGCAGTCGCAACCTCGGTGCACGCCGGCGTGATGCCGCCCACGATTTTGGGTGTGTTCTTGGTATTCCAGTGCGGATTTCCTGGATCTACGCGTTCGGGACTGAACGCGAGAAACACATCTTCGCCGACGGTGAGACCCGCCGCCTCGAGCTTCGGCTGCAGCAAGTCGCGGGTAGTACCCGGGTAGGTCGTGCTCTCCAGAACCACGACGACGCCCGGCCGGCAATTGCGCCCGACCGCGTCCGCGGCGGCGATGACGAAGCCCATGTCCGGATCGCGGGTCTTGGCGAGCGGCGTGGGCACGGCGATCGAGACCGCATCCATCTCCTGCATCCGCGACTCTTCCCTCGTCGCCTCGAACTTCCCCGCTTTGACAAGGCGCGCGACTTCGGCGCTCGGCACATCCTGAATGTGGGACTTGCCGGACATGAGAAGGTTGATCACCCGCTCGCTCACGTCGTAGCCAATCACCCTGAAGCCCGCTCTGGCGAACTCGAGCGCAAGGGGCAGTCCCACGTATCCGAGACCGACAACGCCGATGCACGCGGTTCTGTTCTCTATCTTCGCAAGGAGCTGATCTTTTAGTTGCACTTGGGAACTCTGGCGGTGGGAAGTGTGATTGTCAGCGGCCGTAAAAGCCGCGCACGGCATCGATGACTTCGTCGAGCTGAGACTGCTTGAGCTCCGGATAAACCGGAAGCGAGATGACTTCCTGCGCTGCCCTTTCGCTCTCCGGGAACGCGCCTCGCTTCAGACCGAGGTACTCGAAGCAGGGCTGGAGATGCAGCGAAAGCGGGTAGTAAACCGCCGAGCCAATCTGCTGCTCCTTGAGATGCGTCTGGAGCGCATCCCGGCGGGCGACGCGTAACGTGTACTGGTTGAAGATCGATTCGTTCGCGGGATCGATCGTCGGCGTCCGCACGTCATCGAGATCGGCGAACGCCGCATCGTAGTACGCGGCGTTCTTCCGCCGCGCGGCGCTCCATGATGCGAGGCTTGCGAATTTCGCCGACAGCACGGCTGCCTGCAACGCGTCGAGGCGGCTGTTGTAGCCAACTTCCTCGTGGTAGTAGGTTTTGATTCCGCCGTGCACGCGCAGTCGCCGAATGCGCGTTGCGATCTCGTCGGACTGCGTCACGACCATTCCACCGTCCCCGTATCCGCCGAGATTCTTCGTCGGAAAAAAGCTGAAGGTGCCGATCGTTGCCGCTTCGCCGGCCATCACCCACTTTCCATCGATCTTTCGGCGCGCGCCGATCGACTGGGCTGCATCCTCGATCACTGGCAAATCGCCAGCCGCATCCAGAATGGCTTCGATCGGCGCCATCTGACCGAACAAGTCGACGGCAATGATTGCCTTTGTCGAAGGCTTGATGCCGGCTGTGATCGCCTCCGTCGAGATGTTGAACGTGTCCGGCTCGATATCCGCGAATACTGGACGCGCTCCGACGTTGTGAACCGCGCCCGCCGTCGCGAAGAACGTGAACGGCGTAGTCAGGACCTCGTCTCCGCGTCCAATATTGAGCGCGCGCAACGAGAGCAGCAGCGCGTCGGTTCCGTTCGCCACGCCGATGGCGTGGGTGGTGTGCGACAGCTGCGCCACCTCGCGCTCGAGACGCTCCACCGGCGCTCCGAGGATAAACGCCTGCTCGTCGACGACTCGGGTGATCGCGTTCATCACGGAGTCACGAATCGTGGCGTGCTGCGCTTTGAGATCGAGAAGTGGTACGGCCATCAGTCGGGGTGTGGGATCAGGATCAAAGGAAATTAGCCGTTAAAGATACAACGTTTGCTGCTCACACTTGCGCTCTAAGCGGCAGCGGGACCTCTCGCCCGGTCTTGGCGGATTCGTAGATCCCCAGGATCAACTCGAGCGACTTCCGGCCGGCCCGGCCATCGGTATCAGGCTTCGCTTCGCCCCTCAGCACCGCGAGAACGTTGCGGTAGTAGCCTTCATGGCCCAGCCCATAGACATTCGGAGGGTTGGTGTCGACAACCTCGACCAGCTTGTCGTCGTCGTCGTACTCCGCGAACTGCCAGAGCTCGATCTTATTGACCGCGGTGCCACCGATCTTCGCCGACCCCTTTTCGCCGAGGATCGTGATCGAGCCCTCGAGATTGCGCGGGTAGGCGAGCATCGTGACCTCGATCGACCCCAGAGCGCCCGATCTGAACTTCAGGATCGCGACCCCGGAATCTTCCGTCTCGATTCGCCGAGCCAGCGTTGCGGTCTTTGCCATCACGCTTTCGACCGGCCCCATCAGCCACTGTATCAGATCCACATAGTGAGATGCCTGGTTCATGAAGGCGCCGCCGTCGAATTCCCAGGTGCCACGCCACGGCGCCTGGTCGTAGTACTCCTGCGGTCGCGCCCAATGAACTTTGCAGCTTGCCATATAAACGCGTCCGAAGCGATTTCGGTCGACGGCTCGCTTCAGCAGCTGCACGGGCGGATTCAGCCGGTTCTGCTTTACGACGAACAAATGGACTCCGGCCTTGTCGCACGCCTGCACGAGCGCGTCAGCGCCAGTCAACGAGATTGCCATCGGCTTTTCCATCACCACGTGCTTGCCTGCGTGCGCTGCCTCGACGCCTTGCTCCGCATGCAACCCCGATGGCGTTGCGATCGTAACGACGTCCGCCTTGGCATCCTTCAGCATCTTCTCGTACGACGTGAAATGCGGAACCTTCCATTGCGCCCCGGCCTCCTGGGCGCGGGCCGCGTCGGTGTCGCAGACGGCCGCGAGCTCCAGCCCATCGATCTTGTCGATCGCGTCGAAGTGGTTCTTGCTGATGCGTCCGCACCCCACGAGCGCTACCCGAAACGTCTTCTCCGAGCCCACCTAGGAAACTCTCCTCAGTTGACCGCTATCTAGCTCGTAACGGGTTCCACAGACCTTGCACGCCGTGGGGTTCTTGTCCGCCAGGCGTTCACCGCACTGACACATCCAGCCGACGCGCCGCGCCGGAGCTCCAACCATGAGAGCGTACGCCGGGACATCCTTCGTGACAACGCTGGCCGCTCCGATGAAAGCATACTCGTCGAGGGTCACGCCACAGATGATCGTCGCGTTGGCGCCGATCGTCGCACCGCGCCTCACCAGCGTTCGCTTGTACTCGCTCTTTCGCGGGACGTGACTGCGTGGATTGACCACGTTGGTGAACACCATCGATGGTCCGCAAAAGACATCGTCTTCCAGCTCGACACCTTCGTAAACCGAGACGTTGTTCTGAATCTTGACGTTGTTTCCGATCTTCACGCCGTTCATCACCACGACGTTCTGTCCGAGCGAGCATCGCTCACCGATGACCGCACCCGCGAGTACGTGGCAGAAGTGCCAGACCTTGGTCTCCGCTCCGATCACCGCGCCATCGTCGACGTAGGCAGACTCGTGAATGAATGGCTTTGTCCCCATCTAGACGCCGGCTTCCTTCGGTATTCGCGCGTGCCATTCCTGCAGCGAGAGAACCGCTGAGGCGCGTGACCGAAGCGAAAGAATTGCGTCGCACGCGGCATTCGCCGCCGAAAGAGTGGTCGTGTACGCGACGCGATTGGCGATCGCCGCCTGCCTCATCGTATAGTCGTCACGCTGGGATTCCTTGCCGAGCGGGGTATTGATCAGCAGCTGTACATCGCCGTTCAGCATCATGTCGAGTCCATTCGGCCGGCCCTCGTGAATCTTGAGAACTGTCTCCACAGGGATCCCTCGACCGCGCAAATGCCTGGCAGTCCCTCCTGTCGCGAAAAGCTTGAACCCCATCTCCTGAAAACGTCGCGCGATCGGCGTAACTCCGCGTTTGTCCGACTCGTTCACGGTTATGAAGATTGCTCCCTCGGACGGCAACACGTTGTCAGCCGCGAGCTGCGCCTTTCCAAACGCGCTCCCGAACGAATCCGAGATGCCCATGACCTCGCCGGTCGATCGCATCTCGGGTCCGAGAATCGGATCGAACTCGCGGAACTTGTTGAATGGAAATACTGCTTCCTTCACGGAGATGTACGCGGGAAGAACTTCCTCGGTGAACCCGATCTCGTCGAGCATTTCACCGAGCATCACTCTCCCCGCGATTGCGGCGAGCTGAACGCCGATCGCCTTTGAGACGAAGGGCACCGTACGACTCCCGCGCGGATTCACCTCGAGAACGTAGACCAGGCCGTCCTTTACTGCGTACTGAACGTTGATGAGTCCGACGACGTTGAGTGCTTTCGCCAGCGCGACGGTGTGCCCGCGCATCACCTCGATGTGCTCTTCGTCGATGAGATACGGCGGCAGCACGCACGCCGAGTCGCCCGAATGGATTCCCGCGTCTTCGATGTGCTGCATGACGCCGCCGATCACCACCCGCTCGCCATCCGAGATCGCGTCGACGTCAGCCTCGAACGCGTCCTCCAGAAAGCGGTCGATCAGTACCGGCTTGTCTTCGGAGACGCGGGCAGCTCGCTCGAAGTACTGGGTCAATGACCTCTCGTCGTAGACGATCTCCATCGCGCGTCCGCCGAGTACGTACGACGGCCGTACCAGCACGGGATAGCCGATCCTGTCCGCCGCGGCAACGGCCTCCTCGATGCTGGTGGCGGTTCCGTTTTCCGGCTGGCGAATGCCCAGCTTACGAGCGATTGCGTCGAAGCGGCGCCGGTCCTCGGCGATGTCGATCGCGTCGGGCTGCGTACCCAGAATTCGCACGCCCGCCTTCGCCAGCCCGGCCGTCAGCTTGAGCGGAGTTTGGCCACCGAGCTGCACGATTACGCCCAACGGCTGTTCGCGCTCGACGATGTCGAGCACGTGCTCGAGGGTAAGGGGCTCGAAGTAAAGTTTGTCGGAGATGTCGAAGTCGGTGGAGACGGTCTCGGGATTCGAGTTGATCATGATCGTCTCGTACCCTTGCTCGCGGAGAGCAAGCGCAGCGCGCACGCAGCAGTAATCGAACTCTACGCCTTGTCCGATGCGGTTTGGTCCGCTGCCAAGGATCACTACTGACTCCTTCCCTGTCCGCGGCGCCTCGCTTTCCTCGTCATAGCTGCTGTACAAGTAGGGCGTGGCAGAAGGGAATTCGCCGGCGCACGTATCCACCATTTTGTACGCGGGCACGATTCCAAATCCGAGACGTCTCGCGCGCGCCACGCTCTCCCGTTCGCCACGGAGATCGGCGAGCTGCCTGTCGGCGAAGCCCATGCGCTTCATGCGTCGGAGAACGTCCTGGTCGACTTGCGCGAGAGCGGCGAACGCAGTCTCCGCCTCGAGCAGCTCGGCCATCTGCGCGAGGAACCAGCGGTCGATGCCCGTCAGCTCGTAGATCTCGTCGATCGAGAGTCCGCCCTGAAGGGCGCGCTTGACCTGGAAGATGCGCTCAGGCGTCGCCTGTCTGAGCGCGCCGCGCAGACTCTCCACCGACTCGTCCTCGAGGCGATCGTCGGCGAGCGTCGGCGCCACGGTCCAGCCCGGACGTCCGATCTCGAGCGCGCGAAGCGCTTTCTGAAACGCTTCCTTGAAGGTTCGACCAATCGCCATCGACTCGCCGACGGATTTCATCTGCGTGGTCAGGCGCGGATCGGCGGCGCGAAATTTCTCGAACGCGAAGCGCGGACACTTGACAACCACGTAGTCGAGCACGGGCTCGAATGAGGCGGGCGTGGTACCAGTGATGTCGTTGGGAATCTCGTCGAGCCGGTAACCGACGGCGAGCTTTGTTCCAATCCGCGCGATGGGAAAGCCCGTTGCCTTCGATGCAAGCGCGGACGAGCGCGATACGCGGGGGTTCATCTCTATCACGAGCATCTCGCCGTCATCGGGATTGATCGCGAACTGAATGTTGCAGCCACCAGCCTCGACGCCGATTTCACGGATCACGGCGACCGCGGCATCGCGCATCAGCTGATACTCGCGGTCGCTCAATGTCATCGCCGGCGCGACGGTTATCGAATCTCCCGTGTGAATTCCCATCGGATCGATGTTCTCGATGGAACAGACGATCACGACATTGTCCGCGCCGTCGCGCATGACCTCGAGCTCGAATTCTTTCCATCCGATGACGCTTCGCTCGACGAGTACCTGCGTCACCGGCGAGAGATCGAGACCGCGACGAACCGTTTCCTCGAACTCCTTCCGGTTGTA
>DASWDV010000269.1:0-10632 GCA_036395075.1 Gemmatimonadaceae bacterium
CGCGAACCTTTGCGAACTGCGCAGCGGCATCGGCGTAACGTCGCAGCCTGAAGAGCACCGAGCCGTAGCCGAGGTTATCGGAAACGTCGCCCAAACCCGCGCCCAAAGCTTTCGCGTAAGCCGATGCAGCGCGATCAGGCAGGCCCGATTTCCCCGCTGCGCGCGCGATTACGAGCTCCTCGGCTGGCGTCGTCGTGGTAAAGACTTTGTCGAAGAGATCGATTGCCTCCCGCGTATCCGCCGAGTTGTCCGAACGCGCGATGTAGCCAAGCAACTCGCCGCGGGCGGCGGCTTTCGACGCTTCATCGGCGGGCGGGGCAATGCGCAGTCGAAGCGCGTCGAGCCTTGCGCCGAGCGCACTATAGATGCGAACGGCACCTGTCAAATCGTGCGTGCGCTCGCGCGCAATCGCATCAGTCCAGCGAATTCGATCCCGCGCGACATCGGTGCGTAGCTTCGCGAAGTACGCGGCCCGCGCTGCGCTGTCAGCCGTGACGCCCGCGGCTCGCAGATACAGCCAATCCGAGAGCTGCGGGATTTTTTGTGCCGCTTGCTCGTAGGCGTTACGCGCGGCGTCGAGGCTGTCGGCGCGATCGAGCTCCCGGGCGCGCAGCACCAATGCACGGTCCGCCTCGGGAAGAACGTGCTGCGTCGTATCGCCAGCGAGAACCGCCGCTGAACTTTTCTGGTTCGGCCTGGGATCCTGACAAGCAGTCGATGACAGGAGAACCGCGATGAGCGGCAGCAGAAGCGGACCTAGCGCCAACGCGTGTGATCTCCGTCCAGAATTTTGTTCGCTTCTTCCGGGCCCCAGCTCCCCGACGGGTAGGTCGGAAGCGACGTCGCCGGATGCTTGGCCCAATAGTCGAGAAGCGGGTCGATGATCGCCCACGCCATCTCCACCTCGTCGCTGCGGGTGAACAGAGTTGGGTCTCCGATCATGCAATCGAGCAGGAGCGTCTCGTATGCCGGGTGCGCGTCGTTTCCGAACGCCTCGGCGTAGGTGAAGTCCATGTCGACAGGCGTTATCTCGAGGCCCGGCGTGAGCTCGTGCATGGCACCCGGAGTCTTGACCTGGAAGCGAAGTGAAATTCCTTCGTCGGGCTGGACGCGAAGAGTCAGAACGCTTGGCGACATCTCCTCTACGGCCTTCTGCCCAAATAGGAGAAGCGGAGGGGAGCGAAATTGGATCGCGATCTCCGAGATGCGGCGTGCCATTCGCTTGCCCGAGCGCAGATAGAATGGAACGCCCTTCCATCGCCAATTGTCGATCGAGATCCGCATCGCCGCGTACGTCGGAGTGAGAGTGTTGGGCGATACGTCGGGCTCGCTTCGATACGCAGGGACAGATTTGCCCTCGAGAGTACCCGGCCCGTACTGGGCCCGGACTACCGGCGGCTCACAGTCCCCTTGCACAAGCGGCCGCACCGAATGAAGGACCTTCACCTTCTCATCGCGCACGGCGTCGGCGGTGAACGAGCTGGGCGGCTCCATGGCGGCAAGGCTGAGCAACTGCAGCAGGTGATTCTGGAACATGTCGCGGAGCACGCCCGCTTCTTCGTAGTACTTTCCGCGGCCCTCGATTCCAACCGACTCCGCGGCTGTGATCTGCACGTGAGAGATGTAGTGCCTGTTCCACAGCGGCTCGAAAATGGAATTCCCGAAGCGGAAGACGAGGATATTCTGGACGCTCTCCTTCCCCAGATAGTGATCGATGCGGTAGATCTGGTGCTCGCCAAACTCGTCGAGCACGAGCCGGTTGAGCGCGCGCGCCGACTCGAGACTGCGTCCGAAGGGTTTTTCGATGACCACACGTGACCATGGACGCTCGTCGTACGAATGCGTCCGCCGGGACAAGCCACTCTTGCATAAATGCTTGAGAGTCGTCTCGAACACGCTCGGCGGAATCGCCAGGTAGAAGATCCGGTTCCGATCCTGCTGGGCGGATCGGGATTCGATTTCGTTCAGCCGTCGCTCGATGTTCGCATAGGCGTCATCCCTCGAGAAGTCTCCGCCGGCGTAGAACGTGCGCTCGCAGAGCCACTGCCACACGTCGTCGTTGACCTTGTGGATCTCATCCGAATGGGCCATCGCTTCGCGCATGATAGCGCGATAGCCCTCGTCGGTATTCTGATCGCGCGCCACGCCGAGCAGCGCAAAGTTGTCAGGCAGGAGCTTCTGCTCGGCGAGGTAATAGATCGCCGGGATGAGCTTACGCTTCGTGAGATCGCCTGCGGCACCGAAGATCACCATCGTGCACGGATCGGCCTTGTCACGGCTACCAGGCGGCCGTGGCGCTCTTATCATTGGGACCGCGTGGGGTGTTTTCATGATTTCTTTACCGCGTGACCACCGAATTCGTTGCGCAGTGCGGCGATGACCTTTGCCGAGAAGGAATCTGATTGCCGTGACCGAAGCCTGGCGAGTAGAGAGAGGGTGATGACGGGCGCGGGAACGTCGAGGTCGATCGCCTCCTGCACCGTCCATCTTCCTTCACCCGAATCTTCGACGTACCCGCGCAACTGGGTGAGATCGGCATCCTTTTCGAACGCCATTTCGGCGAGCTCATTCAGCCAGGACCGTACGACGCTGCCGCGGTTCCACACCGCCGCGATCTTGTGCAGGTCGAGCTTGAAGTCCTTCGACGCATGAAGAATTTCGTAGCCTTCCGCGTAGGCCTGCAGCGCCCCGTACTCGATCCCATTATGAATCATCTTCACGTAGTGCCCGGAGCCGGGCGGCCCCATGTGCGCATAACCGTCAGCGGGAGCGAGTGTCTTGAAAATCGGCTCGCACAGCTTGAACGCCTCCGGTGACGCGCCGATCATGAGGCAATAGCCGTTCGCGAGCCCCCAGATCCCGCCGCTCGTGCCGGAGTCGACCAAATGAATCCCCTTCCCCTTCAGATCGGCGGCGCGGCGCATGGTGTCGTGAAAGTTTGAGTTGCCGCCATCGATGATGACATCCCCTTTGGACATCCCGGGAAGGAGCTGCGCGATGGTTTCGTCTACGGGCTTCCCGGCAGGCACCATGATCCAGACGATACGCGGGCTCTTCAGCTTCGCGTTGACCTCGCTGAGCGTCGTGGCTGGTGTACCGCCAAGCGATACATACTTCTGCACGACGGCTGGCGTGCGGTCGAAGACGACGACTTCGTGGCCACCCTTCATCAATCGCTCCGACATGTTCCCGCCCATGCGGCCGAGGCCAATCATCGCCAAGCGCATTGCCTATGCTCCGGTAAGTTCGAGGTCGAGAAAGCGCTCAAGATCGGAGCGCAGCTGTGCGGCGGATTTGTAGAGGATGACATTCATTCCGAGTGAGCTCGCAGGAATGAGATTCTGCTGCCGGTCGTCGATGAAGAGCGCGCTGGCTGGCTCGCAATGCGCGATTCCGAGCGCGCGACTGTAAAATCTGCGAATCGGCTTCCGAACGCCGAGCCAGCACGAAGTAATGAACGCCTCGAAGATTTGGGATATTCCGAATTTTTCAATTCGGTAGACGTTCAGCTCGGCGGATTCGTTGTTGAGCGTCATGAGTGTGTAACGCTCGTTTCTGGCCAGCTCCCGCGCAATGCTGATCGTCGACTCCTCGGGCACGCTCTGAGAGTGCATGAAGTCGACGAAGTCCGCGCGCGAGAACTTCCGGTCAGTGTGAAAGATCGCGACGTCGAGATATTCGTCGAGGGTGATCCGGCCCTCTTCCCACTCGCCGACGACTTCTTCGTGGCGCCACTGAAAGTCGTCGCGGTCGAGGCCGAAGCGCTCGCACGCGCGCTGCCTCTCCTCTCGGTCCCACCCATTGGAGCCCAATACTCCGCCAATGTCGAAGAAAATGTGCCGGATCTCGGTCATGCGATCAGCACGGCCCGCGCGGGCGCACCGTCGCAGCCCTCGATTCGGAGGGGAAGGCAGATGAACTGATACTCGCCCGGCGGTGGAGCTGACAGGTCGAGGCCTTCGACTATCACCACCGAACGCTCGAGAAGAGTGCGGTGAGTCCGATGGTGGCCCGAGTGGAACTGCTCGATCGACAAATAATCGATTCCGACGAGCTCGACCCCGTTGTCGACGAGGTACTGCGCGCCGTCGGGTGCCAGATAGGTGTAATCCTTGACGAAATCTTTCTGGGAGAGCATCCCGGAATTTCTGGTACGAATGAGTATCCGTTTGTGACCCTTGAGCTGTTGGGTGCGCAGCTCCGCGGCGCCCACTGATCGCACGTCGTCCCCGAAGCGCAGAAGAAGCGCCGGCCCTACCAGCCGGTCGAGCGGAATTCTGTCGACGCTCTGGCCATCATCAAAAAAATGGCGCGCCGCGTCGGCGTGTGTTCCGGTGTGCGAGCCAAATCGAATCGTAGAAACGTTCGCGCTCGCGCCTTTCGCCACCGCTTGCTGCAGCGAGATGTCGATCTCGGGATTTCCGGGATAAACCAAGCCGCCGGTTCGGATCGGCACCGAGACGTCGAAGATTCGGCTCACAGCCGACTGGAAAGCAACAGTCGTGCGCGACTTATGATGGCAGGCTCGTGGATTCGCTCGCGCTGAGTATGAAGCGCGGAATCGCGGCCTCGAACGACGACCCGTCCTGGCGGAGAAATCCGTAGTGGCCTTCCATCCAGCCTTCGCCAGATTTGAGGATACAGAAGCTCTGATACTCGTGGACCGCGCCCGGCATGATGGTGGGCTGCTCGCCGACGACGCCCTCGCCAATCACTTCCGTGTCTACGCCCTCCCCGACCGAGTCGTGGATCAGCCAGCGACGGCTGAGCAGTTGCGCGGCCATCGTGCCCACGTTCTCGATGCGAACGAAATAGGCGAAGACGTAGTGGCTCTGAGAGGGCTCCGAGTGATCGCGCAGATAGACGGGCCGCACGGTGACGCGAATCCCATCCGTCTCCCGATAGAAAAAGCTCTTCGCGGACATGTTTCAAGGTAGTCAAAGTGGCGTGTTTTTCGAAATCCGTTTTCCGGGCATCAAAGGTGACGTCAGCGCTGGAGCCACCAATAAAAATGGGCGCCAGAAATCACGCTTGGCGCCCATTTCTGGTTTGTCGGTGAAGCTTACCAAATAACCGGACGCACCGAATCGGGCCTCACCATTGGATCGCCCGGTTTGCACCCGAACGCCGCCGCGAATTGAGGCAGATTCGAGAGCGGCCCGTTCGTCCGCCACTGCCCCGGAGCGTGCGGATCGGTGTTGATCCTCACGCGCGCCGCTTCGGGCGTGATGTTCTGTCGCCAGATCTGCGCCCACGCAAGAAAGAACCGCTGCTCGGGGGTAAAGCCGTCGATGAGTGGTGGACGGCCCTTCGCAGCCAGGGCCTTCTCGAGTGCGGCGTACGCGATCGAGAGTCCACCGAGGTCGGCCAGATTCTCACCGAGCGTCAGCTTCCCGTTTACGTGAACGCTGTCGAGAATCGTGTACGAATCGAACTGTGACGACACGAGACCTGTTCCTGTCTTGAACTTCTCGAGATCGGATGCGCTCCACCAGTTGCGGAGATTCCCCTGGGCGTCGAACTGCGCGCCCTGGTCGTCGAATCCGTGCGTCATCTCGTGACCGATGACTGCCCCCATTCCGCCATAATTGACTGCGTCGTCGGCTTTGGGATCGAAGAACGGTGGCTGCATGATGCCAGCCGGAAAGACAATCTCGTTCATCGACGGGTTGTAGTACGCATTGACGGTAGGTGGCGTCATTCCCCACTCCGTCCGATCGAGGGGCTGACCGATTCGGGAGAGATTACGGCGACGCTCGTATTCTCGCACCGCGATCTGATTGTTGAGGAAGGGTCCAGGCTTGATCGTCAGCGTCGAGTAATCGCGCCACTTGTCGGGATAGCCGATCTTGTTGGCGAAGGCGGCGAGCTTAGCTGTTGCCTGCGTTTTCGTGGTGTCACTCATCCAGCCGAGCGTCTGCAGCCTGTCACGAAAAACCGATTCGAGATTGCGGACCATCTCGAGTGCACGCTGCTTCGCCTGCGGCGTGAAATACCGCGCGACGTAGGCCTGTCCCAGTGCGTCCCGCAAGCCGGCATCCGTCGCTCGTGCGCACCTCTTGTCGCGGGGCAGCATCTCCTTCGCGCCACTCAAGGTGCTGCTGAAGCGGAAATCTTCGTTGACGAACGCGGAGCTCAAGCTCGGCGCCGCGGCGTCGACGAGGTGCCAGCGGAGGTAGGCCTTCCACGCGTCGACCGGAACCGACGTCAACAGGGTGTCGACCGCCCTCAGAAAATTCGGATTCTGTACGTTGACCGTGGAAATGTCTCCTCTCCCTTCACCCGCGAAGAGACTCGTCCAGTTAAACCCCGGCGCGAGTTGAGCGAGCTCGGCGGACGTCATCCGATGGTATGTCGCGTTAGGATCACGCATCTGGACGCGCGTCATCGCCGGCTTGGCGAGGCCGGTCTCGATCGTCACCACGTTCCGTGCATCGGCCGTCGCTTGCGGCGCGCTCTCGCCGAGGAGCTGTAGCATCCGCGCGACGTGATCGGTGTAGTTGGCGCGAATGTCGGCATAGCGCTTATCGCTGTTCAGGTAGTAGTCGCGGTCGGGAAGCGACAACCCGCCTTGTCGGATTCCGGCGATTACCGAAGTGCTGTTCTTGGCATCCTGTTGTGCGCCGAAGGCGAACAGAGCCGGAACTTCGCGGGAGTGCAGTCGCGCGATCTCGGCCTCGAGCTGCGCGCGGTTCGTGATCGCATCGATTCGGTCCAGCTCCGCCTTGATCGGCTGCGCACCGACTCGCTCCGCTGCCGCGGAATCCATGCATGACGAGTAAAAGACGCCAAGCTTGCGGAGATCTTCGCTGGCCTGGGTGTCGCCGTTGGCGGAAGCGGCACGAAGAATCGTCAGCAGGTTGCCCTGGTTGTTCTCCTGTAGCTCGGCGAAGCTGCCCCATGTCGAGTACGCGGGAGGAACGGGGTTTCTCTTAACCCATCCGCCGTTGGCAAATTGGTAGAAGTCAGTACAAGCGGACACTGACCGATCGAGGTTGGCGGGATCGAGCGGTGTCGATTGCATTGGCACCGCATTTTGTGCCGCCGCCGTAGTCGCGAGGGTAAGAGTGAGCGCGAGCGCGGGTAGAGCTAGACGCATGTTGTACTCCGGGAATTGTTTTGGACTTCTACACATAATCGTCGCGCGCGGATGAAGTCCAGTCCCGGATCAGGCCCTCGCTTTCGACTTCGCTCCCGATGACTGGCGTGAATCCGCTGACCGCCGCGATCGGGCTGGCCGCCTGCGGTGGCGCGTCTTTTTGGCCGCCTTCATGATCGTGCCCCGGCAGTTCGGCGAGCCGCATTTGCAGACATAAAACTTCTCCAGCTCCGCATCGTTCTTACCGGTGCGCTCGTACTGGTAATCGTAGGCGAGCTCGGTGCCCGGCTCGATTCCACGCAGCGCGTGAATGAAGATTTTCTTTCCGGTAATCACCGCCTCGCAGTTGGGCTCGCACGAGTGGTTGATGAAGCTCGCGTCTCCACCGCCGGCGGATATCGCGCCGTCGATTACCGTCTTCTTGTCGAGCGTGAACAGAAAGGTGTGGTGGCGCTTCATCTTCGAGTCGTCGTAGCGGCGATCTGCTTCTCTGTTGCTGATCCGCTCACCCTGGTACTCGACGATGCGTGTTCCTTTTCGGATGTAGCGCACCGCGAAAACGCCGCGTCCGTGAATGGGCGAATCGCGTACGACGTAAAGGGGCTCGCGCCCGTTGCTGGACATCGGGATCGATTGTGTTTGAGAGCGTTATCGCTTGGACGACGCTACAATGAGGCCAGAGCACTCGCCGAGGCCGATGCGGGCCGCGCCATCGCGCTGAAAGTAGGCTCGCAGGATGATTTCGTCGCCATCGTGCAGGAACTTGCGCTCTTCGCCGGTAGGTAGAACGATCGGTTCAGCTCCTCGTCGCGTCAGCTCCAGCATACAGCCCTGAGAACCGGCGTCGGGACCCGAAACTGTTCCGCTGGCGAAGAGGTCGCCCGTCCGCAGGTTGCACCCGTTGCTGGCGTGATGAGTCAACATCTGCGCCGGAGTCCAGTACATGTCCGCGAGCGAGGCCGCGCTCAGTCGCGAGGGTCGTAGACGCCCTTCCCGCATCAACATCGATCTAATGTAGACCTCGATGTTGAGGTCGAGGCCGCCGGCATTCCGATCCGCCTCGGCGGACAAATAGGGCAGCGGCTGCGGATCGCTGGGCGGACGGAAGAAAGCCGGGACTCGGTACGGCTCGAGCGCTTCCCAGGTAACCACCCATGGCGAGATCGTCGTCGCGAAGCTCTTCGACAGAAATGGACCAAGCGGCTGGTACTCCCACGATTGGATGTCGCGTGCCGACCAGTCGTTGACCAGACATATGCCGAAGATATGGTCTTCCGCTTTGCCGATCGGAATAGGCTCGCCCATCTCATTCCCGCGACCTACGAAAAAACCGACTTCAGCTTCGTAGTCCAGCATTTGCGTCGGTCCAAACATCGGCTCCTTCGATCCGGCTGGCTGGGTCTGACCCATCGGCCTTTTCACGTCGGTGCCGCTTATGACGATCGATGACGCGCGCCCATGATAGCCGATGGGGATGTGCTTGTAGTTCGGTAACAACGCATTGTCCGGACGAAAAAGCTTCCCGACGTTCGTAGCGTGGTAGATCGATGCGTAGAAGTCCGTATAGTCGCCTATTTCCGCGGGCGGAAACATCTCGGCCTCGGCCATCGGGACAAGGGCGCCGGGCGGCAGAGGATTGATGACGCTGTCATCGCCGGGCGTACCGGCAAGCAGCTCACTCAATCGCGACCGAAACTCCGACAGCGCATCCTTCGGCGCGCGCATCAACTCATTGAGGTTCGGCCGGTCGCACCACCGCGCCACATCGCGGGCCTTGCCGCTCCACAGATTCGCGCTCAGAGACTCGCCCACATCGATGATCTGGTCGCCAATCGCAACGCCCACGCGCCGTTCCGGGTCGCCTTTTCGCGAGAAAACGCCGAAAGGAAGATTCTGAATCGGAAAGTCGGTGTCGGGCGAGTTCGCTGACTCTATCCACGACGTGAGTGCCGGATCGTGCGTTCTGTTCACGCTGTCACCGACGTCGTCATGCTCGCAAGCCTCGCGAGCTCGTCGACCGGCTCGCGGAAGGAGCACGATCCGAACGAAATCGCCAATTGGTTACGCGAGCTCGCAATCTGCTGCGCGCTCACGCGGTTCCCCTTCCATACGATTGCGTCTTCTTCGAAGATGAACGCCCCTGCATCAACCTCCTCCAGAGCCGCGAGGGCCGTGTTCTCGCCGGCGCCAGCGTGCAGAAGCGCGGCGGCGATAAAGACATTCAGAAATCCGTACATCGTGCCGACCGGACTTTCAGGCTCGTAGGTCAGTCGGTAGTCGCCCCGGACAGCATGGTGAAGTCCAGCGGTTGCCTTGAACGGCACGGCCTCGCGTTCGCAGGCAGCGATAAAGTCGATCACTCGTTGCGCCGCGGGAAATGCCTGTGGTGTTACTCCGCCGGTGCGAACCTTTGCCCTGCTGCGAGCGCGCGCAATTGCCCTGACGAGCGGCGTCACGTCGCCGGCGGTCGGAATCTCGAAATAAGCGGTGAAGAACTCGGGCAGATCTTGCCGCTGGTGATCGATCTCGTCGGCCGTGCTCGCCTTGAGCTCGGCGACGTCGATCACGGCGTGCCCAGCGTCTGATCCGGCGGAATGTCGACCGTTGAATCTCAACATTTCCTCGCCGGCAGCGCGCACGTCCTCGGCGACGATGACGCTGAGGCGCCATGGCGAGGAAGAAGTGCGCCGAGGCAAGAGATCAGTAGCGGCTTCCTCAAGCTGCTCGAGGCGCGCGAGAGGGACGATGAAACGCGCGAGCGCGGCACGATCGGAGCCCTTCGTGTACGACGCGTAACTCTCGAGCGCTTCGCGCATATCCTGGCTCGCCGGCGGGAAAAGACCGGCGTAGTCCACCAGGCCGTTCAGAAGCGCGTCGACTGATTTCACGCGAGGACCTGCGCAATGAGCTGGATCATCGCAGGGAAATTAATTCCCAACACCGATGACGCGCGATGTCACCGATCCTTGAGCCTGCGTACGAACTTGAGACCCGACCAGGTGTCATCGACGGCGCAGACCTTTACGTCGACGAGTCCGAACTCGAGTCCCAAAGTGCGCACGACGCCTTCGGTGAGGTCGGTATCTACGCCTGACGTTTTTTTCGGCCAGGCGACCCAGAGCATTCCGTTCGGCTCCAGCTTGTCGCGAAGTGGGGGAAATCCCTTCACCAGGTCGGCTTTCGCCCGCGCGAACAGCATAGCGAAATCAACGGCGCCCTTTGACGCCGTGCGCGCTCCCTTTGGTGCTGTGCCCAGGAGAGTGAAAAAGTCGTTCGGCGCGCCGACAAATTGCGTACGAGCGTCGGGCTTTATCCCGAGCTTGTCGATGAGGGGAGTACCGGAGTATCCGGCGGACGGGGCCGGACGCTTCACACTCGTCGCGTCGCTCCCCCGATTAGACGCAGGATGAAGAGCAGCACGACGGCGCCGATAAACGCGACGAAAATCGTGCCGCCCATTCCGCCGAACGGCGTTGAGATGCCGAGCCTGCTGAACAGCCACCCGCCGATGAACGCGCCGACGATCCCGATGA
>DASWDV010000270.1:0-2733 GCA_036395075.1 Gemmatimonadaceae bacterium
CTGGTTGATTACCGGATGTTCGGCCTTTACGCCGAGATGGGGCAGGAGCTGCGACCGCCGGTTCCCGGTCCTCAAGTGATACCGTTCCCGAGCGCGGAAGCAAACGCGCGCGGTAGCAGTCTGGCATGCCAGTAAGAGGCTGCCCTTTGATTTAGCTCCGCGATCGCAAACGGAGGATCGAGTCGTTTCGCGAAACTTGCGCGGTGGCTCGCTCGGCCTCAGGAGATATTCCTCTCCGCCAAACCAGCGGATGCAAGAACGGCGCGGAATTCCGCGCCGTTCTTGGACTACTGCTACTGACTTCCCGAGCCGCGTATTGCTAGCGCGGCAGGGCGAACGTCACACCAAAGCTGAAGACGGTGTCGTCGATGAAATCCGCGCCGGCCGCAAGCGCCACGGCGGGCCGCAACACGAGCGACGGCGTCAACTGGAACCCGGCACCTGCACCCATCAACAGATAGCTGTCGGTGCTCGAGCCGGAGTTGCCGTTTATTTTGGCGCTGACTCGCGTCGAGCCGAACGCTGCCGAGCCGAACGGAAGCAGGTTGACCTTCTTGCTCAGCGGAAGTGAGGTGCCGAATGACGCACCGAGCGACAGTGTCTGCGACGAGATGCGCGTGCTCACGCCACCCACGTTCGAGTTCGGACCGAAGGCGAGCGACAGCGTTCCACCCGGGCAAACCTGCCACTGACTCTTCTGCTGCAACGGCATGGAGTATCCGAGACCGCCGTTGACCACGACGCTATGACCGCCCTGGTTGTTGTAGCTCAACATTCCGAGCGAGCCGCCACTGTACCAGCCCAGGCGACGACCATGCGTCAGACCAGCGCCGAACGAGGTTGCGTTGTCGCTCACGCCCAACGCGGCTCCGACGTGTGTCGAGCTGGCGCGGAACGGAAGATCTCCTTGACATACTTGAGCAACTAGGGACGTCGCGCACACCGCGACTCCTGCCAGTGCACTTACGAGTATACGAAACTTCACATGGCCTCCTGGCCAGAGAGTGAATCGGGTTCGCGACTTAGCGTACCGGTGGATGGAGCATAGCCCACCTTATGTTGACGACGAGTTACGCCCGGAGTCACCGACAGCGGTATTCGTAAACCGAGACGTTTCGCTCGGCTGCTCGTCCGGTTTGGCGTCGAGCTCGACACATTCCGGAATCGCGCGGAGATGCATACAGTTCCCGTCCATCCGCTCCACGCGCGCCGCGTGGCCCGCAGCCTGCTTGTTTTTCCCTCTTAATTATCGAACTCAACTGGGAGAGGCCATGGCAGCAGAGAGAGAATTACAGGGCAAGCGGGTGGCGATTCTCGCGACCGACGGCGTTGAACAGGTCGAGCTGACGGAACCAAGAAAGGCGCTCGACGATGCGGGCGCCGACACCGTCGTCGTATCTCCGAAGAGCGGAAAAATCAAAGGATGGCAACACGACCACTGGGGCGATGAGATTCCGGTAGACGAGGAGCTCGACACCGCGCGAGCCGACGACTTCGACGCCTTGATGCTGCCAGGTGGCGTGATGAATCCCGATCGTCTGCGCCAGAACGAACGGGCCGTCCAATTCGTGCGGAGATTCTTCGAGCTCGGGAAGCCAGTTGCCGCGATTTGTCATGCTCCGTGGATGCTCGTCGAGGCGGGCGTCGTGAAAGGAAAAACGGTCACGTCGTGGCCGTCGCTGCGCACCGATATCGAAAACGCGGGTGGCGATTGGGTCGATCGCGAAGTCGTGACCGACGAAGGATTGGTGACGAGTCGCAAGCCTGAGGATATCCCGGCGTTCAACCGGAAGATGCTCGAGGAGTTCGCCGAAGGAGTGCACGAAGAACAACGCATCGGCACCCGTCCGGAGCGGTCTACGGAGACTCGAGCGGATATGAGCTGAGATTCCGGCGGCGCACGCTCACTTCGCGCTTGCCCGACTAAATGCCATCGACGCGAAGCGTTGCCGTCCTGATCGGCAGTCTCCGCAAGGAATCATACACCCGCAAGGTTGCGAACGCCGTGATCAAGCTCGCACCGGCGGCGCTCAGATTCGAGATCGTAGAAATCGGCCAGGTGTCGCACTACAACCAGGACCTCGAGGCATCTCCGCCGGCCGACTGGGTTGCCTTTCGTGAAAAGATTCGGCCCTTCGATGCGGTGATGTTCGCAACCCCCGAGTACAACCGCTCCGTTCCTGGCGTTCTAAAGAACGCGATCGACGTTGGGTCGCGACCGCGAGAGGCGAATGTCTGGAAAGGGAAACCGGGCGCGGTGATCAGCGTCTCCCCCGGAGCAATCTCGGGGTTTGGTGCGAACCACCACCTCCGGCAGATGCTGGTCTTCCTCAACGTCCCGGCGATGCAACAGCCCGAGGCCTACGTCGGCGGCGTGGACAAGCTGTTCGATCCCGCCGGCAATCTGACGAAGGACTCGACGCGCGACTTTTTGAAGAATTTCGTCGACTCCTTTGCCAAATGGGTCGAAGTAATTCTCGCCGGAAGGCCGACGAAATGACAAAAAAAACGGAGCGTCCGAGGACGCTCCGTTTTTCTCAGGCTAGGTCAGCCTAATTAGACGCAGGTGATTACACCGTTCGTCATGTCGCAAACCTTGGCTGACTGCGTGTGCGTAGCAGTCGCGCTCCACGAAGGCGGCGGACCGGCAACGCTGGTCACGACAACCGTCACGTTCTGCGACGGGCTAAAGCCCTGAAGAGGAGCCGCAGTGGTCGCGGTTCCAGAGAAGTA
>DASWDV010000271.1:0-13282 GCA_036395075.1 Gemmatimonadaceae bacterium
CGGCGTTTTCACCGCAACTCCGCCGCCAGTAAAGCGATGTGCGCCGAACCGTTCGCCGAGAAAATTTGTTTTTAGTCAGGCGTTCGCAATTCGCCGCAGAGCCTCTACGGCGTCGATCACATCCTTGCTGGGCATCGCACCCGGCATCACGACCGGCACCAGCTTGTCGTCCCGGCCGTAGAGATCGTTTCCGAAGTAGAGCTGACCGTTGTTGATGTACGCTGTGAAATAGGTAATGAACACCGGAATCTTGCGCGGCACTCTCACCGCGTGATTGTTCGGTCCGTTTCGCATCGCGTCCTCGACCTTGTCAGCGGGCCACCCGAGCGCCCACTCTGCCAACTCCGTCGGTTTCTCGAGTCGAATGCAGCCATGACTGAAGGCGCGGACGTCCTTCTCGAACAGCGCGTGGTTCGGAGTGTCGTGAAGATAAATGTTGAAATCGTTCGGGAAGAGGAACTTCACGTACCCGAGCGCGTTCTTCGGACCGGGACGCTGGCGAACCATAGTCTGTCCGTGCTCCTGGTAGGTCTCCATGTTCTCGCGCGCCATGTAGTCCCCGCCCTTCGGAAAAATCTCTTTGGCGGCGATCGATGGCGGCACGTTCCAGTATGGTCGGAAGACGACGGTCTCCATGGAATCGGCGAAGACTGGTGTGGCTTTGTCCTGGTACTCCTGGCCGACGATGACTTTCATCTCGAGAACTTTCTGACCGCTGTCGTACGCCTCGAGCTTGAACGCCGGCACGTTCACGAAGACGTAGCGGCTGCCGAAACTCCTTGGCAGCCAGCGATACCGTTCCATGTTCGCCGCGATTTCGCCAAGGCGATAATTCGCGGGAACGTTCATCGCGTCGATCGTCTCCTTGCCGAGCGCGCTGTCGACATTGATGCCGTGTCGCTGCTGAAACGCCCCGACTGCCGCCGCGAGATTCCGATCGTAGACGCTCGATGATTGCTGCCCTGCCCCCGCAGACGAAGCGTTCGACGCGCTGTCCGTGGTGCTCGGGCCCGTGATGCCCTCGGCGGCGAGTCGGTTTCGCACCGCGGCGAGCGTGGCGGGGTTCGCCCGCGCGCCTGGTTTCGTATTCGAAATGCTCGGGACCTGCTGCCATCCACCGCGCGCTACGATGCCGCGCCAACGTTGGAGCTCTTTGCTCAGTCCCAAATAATCGTCGTCGGTCGGACGCATCGTTGCCAGTGCTTTATCCAGGCGCTCGTAACGAAGGTTGTTCACGAGAGCGCTGTCGATGTTCTCTTCTTCAGGATCGACGTGCCACGATTGCGCGACGGTGCGAGGGTCGACCTGGCCAGTTAGAAGATCTTCGCCGAGCGATGTGAATGACGCGGTGAGAACAACATCGGCAGTCGCCAGCTGCTCGGCGGTTGGGGATTTGGTCTGCTTGAGTGTGGCGATTGCCTCGGCGAGCGCACCGATCGGATAATCATCGAGGCGCATTCCATCGGTATTGGCAGCGAGAATCGCGTCGGTCAGCGCTTTCGTCCGGGTCTTATGCAGGCCGTCACTCGTGAGCCAAAGCGGATTGTTGCCGTAAATCCTGTAAAGGCTCCTGGTGTGTGCCCACTGGTGGTCGTCGATTCGATCGAGCCTCGGCCCGGCGAGCTTCTTCTGGATTATTGACTCGATCTCGGTCGCGGGAACGCCGTTCACCGACGTGAGCTTGTCGGGCGCCCACGTGTGCGGATTCTCGATTTTCCCGGCGCTCGCGGTGTCGTGGCCCTTGCACGCCGTGACGACGATCGCGAGAACGCACAGCGCCCTTCGCAGTGTTGCATCTGAGCCTACGACACAAGACACCATTTGACCTCCGCGAAGTGGCTCGGCCCGCTCATCACCTGGATCTCCTGGTAGGCGAAACTCGGGCCATCCGAAGACTCGGGGTGTCAGGGTGAAACGCGAGGACGAAAAGTGAGCACCTGCTTTAGCAACCGCCACGCTAGTCGGACGAGAAGCATCGTGACGACGAGAAGTAGGAGCGCGAGCGTCAGCGTCGCTATCGGGTGGTTCCACACGAAGTAGCTGACCGTTGCGATGATGCTTACTTCCGTGACGTTCATCACGGTGTTGGTGACGGGCTCCGGGGAAGTATCGACAGCGATGCGCAGTCCGAGCTTTGTCGCGTGTGTTGCGAACGCCAGCCCGCCGCCAAGTATGCCAGCGAGAGCAACGATGACTGGATCAGCGTGCCATGCAGTCGCGATCGCGAGCGCAACTGCGGCCGGCGGGCGAACCACGGTGTGGATACTATCCCACGCGGCCGCGACGCCTGGGAGCAGCGTGGCCGCGAATTCAATTACCGCAAGCGCCCCACACACTGCGAGCAACACCGGATTGGCAAGAACGGCGAGCGCGCCGGGAAGGGGACCGATCCACCCGGCGCGATGCATGAGTCCTACCAATGTCACCGTCGCGTATGGACTGATACCGGAGGCGTAAGCAAGCGCCAGCGACTGTGCGAGTCTGATGAAATGGCCCGCGACCACGGACTGAGCCTGGCGGCTCGCGGGAAGCCAGGGTCAGCTCGAGGTCGTGAACAAGTTTCCTAGCAGACTGCTAACCTGGGGCGCCTGAGCCTGCACCTGCTGCTGGGCCGCTGCGCTCTCCTGTTCGAGAGTGGAACGGAGATTTTGCGGCGACTGAGCTTGCGCGTTCTGGTCGCCGAACTGTTTTCGCGCCAGCACTCCAAGAACGATCGGTGAGAGCATAAGAAGGAGTTTTCCGGCCTTCTCGCGATCCAGCCCGGTAGCCTGCTGCACGCCGCTCTTTACAGTCTCGTGATGCGGGCCGAGGATGTTGCCAAGCATTCCGGTATTATCGACGGGCGGGCCCGCGGCCAGCACCGTATCGATGTTATCGGGTACGTCCTGGTTTTTTTGAGCGGCCTCTTGAATCGACTGCGCGCCGCCGGGATTTGAAGCGTGCTTCGCCATGCCGGCCACGATCATCGGCACCGCCGCGGCTACCGCTGTCTGAGCGAGCGCGGGATTGATGCCGAGCTTCTGGCTGATCTGGGTGACGGCGGACTGGTCGAGCTGTCCCTGTACTGCGTCGAGAAGTCCCATAGCGCCTCCAGGATAGTGATGGTGGGACCGCGAAACCGTTAATGCTGTGTTCGTCCCTCTCGCTTAACTCGGGTTGGTCAGCCCTTCTTCGCGCGCGGCTTGCGTGGCCGCCTCCTTCGCTTGCGTGGCTACTCGCTGACCGACGCGTTTCACCTGCTCTTTCTTTTCGGAAACAAGGTTTCGCGCTTTGTCCATCAGCTCGTCACGCTTCTCACCCACGAGCTCGGCTTCTTTTTGCGTCGTTGGAATCGCCGAGCCTACAGCAAGCCCGACCGCCGCGGCGATGGCGCCGACGACGAGCGGCCTGTCCTGGAACAAGCTGGCTGCCTTTGCTGACTGCGTCTGCGTTTTCTCAGCAACTGTATTCGCGACCGTTGTTGCCTTCTCCGCGACGCGGTCCGTGGTCTCGCGCGCTACCCCGGCAGCCGTCGAAGCTTTTTCCTTGGCGATGTCTGTTATGCCTGGCTCGTCGCTGTTCTCGAGGCTCCGGTCATACGCGTAGGGTCGCGACTCGTCAAATTCTGGTTCTGAATAGGGCGACGACCGCATTCCGTTGTCCCTCTCAAAGTAGGGCGACGATTGAATCTCTCCGCTCGCGTCGATGCTCGATGACGTGCCGCGACGCGCGCTCCATACCAGCCATCCCGCGCCAAGCGCGATCAACGCCGAGGGGATTGGATTCGCTTTCACAAGGTCCGCGACACCGCGTCCCGCACTGCTCGCTTTGTCCACCGTTGTCCGTCCCATGGTCTGCACCCTTCCTATAGTTGCTTCGCGAAGTTTGTCTTTTGCTTGCTGCTTGAGGTGTCCGGGATTGAGACGCGAGGCGAGCTCCTCGAGCGTGTCGCCCATTCGCTGGCGTGTCGCGTCGATGTTGGCGCGGATGGCTTCGGAATCTCCGGAAGTGGATTCTCCCGCCCGCTTGTCCGCACTCATGGCTCCTCCGTAAGCGGCGTGCTCACCTCACGGTCGCTGAATGAACTGCTCATTGAGCTTCCCTGCTGGCCGAGCGGCGGAGCGCTGCTCTTGAGAAAGCGCGCGCCGAGAATTCCCAGCGCGAGTGCCCCTCCAATGAACAATGGAGGATTTTTCCGCGCCCAATTTTCAGTGCGCCTCATCACGTCGTTGATGTCGGCGGTCTCGAGATACCGCGCAACGTCCTCAATGCGCTCCGCCGCCTGCTCCACGTATCGGCTCGCCGCGTTCTGCTGATCGCTCAATGTCTGGCTTGAAAGCAGGAGCGACTGTGCCAGTCCGCCTAGCGTCGTCGCCGCGGTAGTCTTGGTCTGTGTTACCGCGGACCGTACGCGATCCTGGGCACGATCCTTCGCCTCTCCGATCACATTGCGCGCCTGCGCCTTTGCACCCTGCTGGCTTTGCGGCGCTGCTGCGCCCATCGATTGCACGCCTGGCGTGCCCGGCGAGCTCGTCGCGTAGCCTTCATCACCGACGACGCCAGAATTTGCATTTGTCTCCATCATTCCTCCGTTGACCTGACCGCTCAAGCAGTGAGCTGCCGTTTCGCCTCAGTTGCCTCGCGCTTTGCCCACTCTGCGTCGCGCTGCACACTGCGTATGGTTTTAGTCGGCTTGAGACCCGACTTGAACTGTGCTATTCCGCTTTTTGCCATCATCCCCGCCACCAGCAGGATCAACGCGCCTACGATGAGCGCTGATACCCAATAGCTACCAATCAGAATTCCGAAACCGATCACGAGCGCCGCGATAATGGACATCATCCCTGGTATGGCGATAACCGCCGCGGCGCCGAGCTTCGCGCTTGCTTTTCCGGCGTTGGCGACGCTCTCCTGTAGCTCCGTTTTGACGAGCTGGATTTCCTGCCTTATCAGCTCGCTCGAATCCGCGGTCAGACTCTTGAAGAGCTCCCCTATGGACGCCTGCTCGGTGGACGGCAGACGAGACCGCCCTTCCTGCAGCTGAATCCGCCCGGCGTCGTTTTCATTCGCTCGAATCACGGTTTCTCCCGCGCTTGTTTCGGAATTTTTTCGCCTTGCGATCGCTGAGTTCTCACCCGTGGTTTCGTGCACGATCCGTTCCTGACTCTCGAATCGCACCGCGCCTGATTTGGGTCGCACGCCGTGGCCTCTCGCTTCGGCAAAGTGCTGCGTGAATTCCGCCCCGATGAGTAGCAGGACGCCGGAGTAATAAATCCACACGAGAATCACAGCGAGCGCGCTCGCGGCTCCGAACGCGTTTCCCGGGTGCGTGCGCCCGAGATAGAGTCCGATCGCGAACTTACCCACCTCGAACAACACTGCCGTTGCAAAACCGCCGACCCACACGCTTCGCCACTGAATTACCGCATCGGGCAGGAACTTGAACATCGCCGCGAATAGCACGGTGAGAATCGCAATGGAAAGAATGACGTTCACGACTTCCATGACGACGCCGACGCCGCCCAACGCCGTGCCGAGCGAGGAGACCGCGGCAGTGAGCGCGAGCGAAACGGCGAGCAGGAACGCCATTCCGAGCAGCATTCCGAAGGACAGCAGCCGCCTCATTATGAAGCGCTTGATTCCGCCCTGCTGCGGATCGGGTTTCACCTCCCAGACGGCATTCAGCGCCGCCTGTACCGACAGGAATGCGCCTGTCGCACCGAGCAGGAGTCCGCCAAGGCTGAGCGCCGACGCCAGCGACCCATGGCTGACGTTCTCGCCGCTGGAGATCATGCTGCGAACGGTACTCGCGCCCTGTGTGCCAACGATTCCCGCGAACTGGGTCTCCAGAGCTTGTTGCACAGCGTCGGGACTCCAGATGAGTCCCGCCAGCTTGATCAGCAAAATGAGCAGCGGTGGTAGCGCGAAGATCGTGTAATAACTGAGTGCCGCCGCGCGCAACGTGCACTTGTCTTCGCCGAAGTCCTTGAAAGCCGCCTTCGTTACGGCGATGAGACTCGATGAGTGAGCCTTGGATCGCATCTCCAAACCTCAGCTAATATCTGGCCTTTCGCATCGTCATTGCGATTGTGGCAACAGATGCAATGAGCCGACCAACGAGCGCTATCCACTCACGATCTTCGGAGTCTCGAGCTGGCGGCCGCTGAGTGCGCTGTCCTTTCCCAGTACGCGCCGAACGAACTCGGGCCACCAGTTCGTCTGCGTGTCGCGCGCTTTGTACTTCTCCAGTTCCCGCCAGCTACGCTCGTGGATCTCCTGGCCGCGCCTTATCGCTTCGTCGCGAGAGATCCCTTCGCGCTTGAGAGCGCTCCGCCCGATTTGCGCATGCAGGACTTCGTCGGCCCAGTCGTAGTCGTGAAAATGTGCTGACAGCTCGTCACCCGCGGCGAGGGCCGTTTCGTACTCGAACTTCTTGCCGGTCTCTCCCGGCATTAGCGTCTGTTCGATTGCGTACAGAAGTGTCTGCCGATCTTCTGGCGTTGCGTGGAGATTGAGCCGGAGCGAGAAGCCTACATTGAGCGGAATTGTTTTCCAATCGATGCCGCGCGTCTCGAGGGCAACCGTCCCCATCATCGCGTGACGAGCTTCGTCCCATAGCTGCCGCGAGTAGTCGAGATAGAATTCCCAGGGTTGGTCTTTTCTCTCGAAGAGGAACGACGCTATCACCTCGGGGACATCCATCTCCAGCGTGCGTTTACAAAGGAGGGCAAGATTGCGCTCGTCGGCCGGCACATTGGCGGCACTGTAGACGACGTGCGGCGGGAATTCGAAGTTGTACAGCCCGTGGAAGCGCTCATCGCGTCGCGGCTCGAAATCCATGACGAACCGCTCGGCGGCGCGCGGTGGCGGTAGCGGCGGCTCCATCGATCTGATTCTCATCCCACGTCGGTCATCACCTTCCTGGAGAGAGATGCGCGGATCTCCGGCGATTCCTCGCGCCGCTCCGAGGTAGAGCTCGAGATGGGTGCGCCATGCCCACGCGATTTCCGCCGCTGCGTTGTCCGGAGTCAATGCAGCGAGCGCTTTTTCACCCCACTCAATCGCTTCCGCTACCTCGAGCACCGCGAAGCGCATGAAACGCCGCGTCGGGTGGTCGACCAGCGGATTGGTGTGCTGAATGTGGTTGTAGTACGCGTCACGCAGCGCTGGGAGGGCAACGCAGTAAATACCAGCCACGAGTTCCGTTGGGTTACGGGCTCGGAGCAACTCCTGGAGAAATTCATCGAGCTCACGACTGGGCGGCTCGTCGAGCGGCGGAGCAGGGTGTCTCATCTCCTTCATCCGCGTGCGAAGGGCGTCCGCGTGTTCCGCGCAATACCATTGGTCCAGCGCCAGCGCGCACTTCACTTCCCAGATGGGAGTGGATGGCAAATGCGCCCACATCACTTCCATGAGTCGTCGCTCCGTCCAATGCATTCTGCGAAGTCGCTGGACATTTTCTTCGACTGAGTAGCCGACGCGGGCGGCTTGCGCGTAGTTTGCGACGCCCGCGAGCTCCGGGATCCCGCTGAATTGCGTCATAGACGGGCCGTTATGGTTGACTCAGCAATCTAAGTCCGAAGCCCGGCTCGAACTAACGCTTACCGGCCGATTTTCCCTTCCGACTCCGCTGCTCGCTTCAAGATCGCAATCTGACCTTCGTGATAGGTGTGATGCTGCAGCATTCCGCGGATTAACGTCCCGACGGTGAGGCCAGTGCCGAGGGCGGGATCACGCTGATCGCCAATCCAGCGTAGAAGATCGTCGGGCACGAGCGCAGCAACCGATTGCTCGAGTTCCTGCTGCGCCGCCGCCAGGTCATTCTTCGCCGCCAGCCACGCTTTCTCGCCTCCCCCGGTCGCAGGTGTCGGCCAATCCTCAGGCGGAGGTCTTGGAGGAGCTCCACGCACGCGTGATGCGACTTCGCGGGCCCACGCGGTCATGTGAAGCACCAGCTCCCAGATCGTGTGCGCGCGCGGTACGCTACGCCGCGATGCTACGTCCGCGTCGATTCCCTCGAGCACCACGGTGATCGAGGAGCCGTGCCACGGATCGCCGTCATACACCTGATGCAGATCGGCGCGCAACGCTTCGAGATCCGACGCGGGTCGTTTCACCGGAGACTTTACCGCATCGCCTTGGCTTCCGGAACCTCGCTCATCAATCCCAGGACATTTCCCTGACCGTCACTGAGCTCCGCGATCCAGATCTCGCGCCCGCCCATTCGCGCGATGATGTGCGGTTCCTGGAGGCTCGCCGTGCCCGCGGCGACGATAGCGGCGTACGACGCTTTGATGTCCCGCACATCGTAGAAGAGGACGGGATGTTGCTCGTTTCCGTCTTTGCCTTGCGCCGCTGGCCCGGCGAGCATGAGTTGCACGCCACCGCAATCGAAAAAAGAAAGTGCGGGCGGCGCGTCGAAAAGATGTTTGAGACCGAGGACTTCCTGGTAGAAGCGCTTGGCCTCATTCACATCGTGAACGGGAATCGCGATCTGCTTGATGCGTGACAGCGAGACTGCAGCATTGTCGGCCACCGGCACTCCGAAATTAGCAGAGCTAATTATACCGTCCCACAACTGGAACTGACGGCCGGGAACTGATAGCTGCCTAATCCGGTGGCGCTTCGACCCTCTTCGTGGCCACCTTCAGCTCTCTCTCGACCATCTCGCCAAGATCGCGGAGCGTCTCACGATCCTCATCGTCGAATTCGCGCGGCTGCTTGTCCATTACGCACAGCGTGCCGACGTTGTGGCCTCCCGGTCCCTTCACCGGTTGCGCCGCGTAAAAGCGGATATGCGGCTCATCGAGCACGAGCGGGTTCTCCGCGAAGCGCGGATCGAGCGCCGCGTCTTCGATGACGAACACCTCGATGCCGGTAATCGCGTGACCGCAGAAGGAGAGGTCGCGGGCGCTGTCGCCGATAGGAAGGCCCTGTTTCGACTTGAACCATTGGCGGTCGCCCTCGACGAACGAGATCCCGGCGAAAGGAACGCCAAAGACGCGCTGCGCCATACGGCTGATCTTGTCGAAGCGCTCTTCGGGTGCGGCATCGACCGCGGCGCTGAGCCGGAACTCTACCAGACGCTCCGCTTCGTCCTGCGGGATGAGCGGACGCATCACTTCCTCGGTCTCCGACCAGAGTCCGCGGCTCCGCATCACTGCCGTAACGCGAGCGCGAAATCTCCCCGCGTCTATGGGCTCGTGCAGCACGTCGTCGACACCCTGCGAGAGCAGATCGTTCGTCTCGCTCTCAGAACCAGCGGGCGCGATGACGATGATCGGGATATCGACGAGTCCGACCACAGTGCGGGCGGCGTGGACGACCTGGCGGCCGTCGAGGATCGGAAGCTTGAGGCCCACCACCAGCGCGTCGGGCGGATCCTGCGCGAGGATGCCCAGCGCCGCGGCCCCGTCATTGGCGATCTGGACGGCGAAGCGCGCCTCGACGAGGATGTCATTGAAGCGTACGCGATCAGCCTTGTCCGTGACCGCGAGCAGAACTCTCGAGGGCTTCACGACACCGTCCGCGTCGAGCTCGGGCACGTATTCGGCCGTGACGCGCGGCGTGGCCGTACGTGGCGTGCGCCGCCGCTCGAACTCCGTGTACGGAATCACTTCCTCCGCGGTCGTGTCACCCTCCGCGATGTGCCAGAGCGCATCGTTGTCGAACGTATGCAGAGCACCGGTGCGCAGCGCGTGCGACCGGATCTCGTCGGCCAGCTTCCCGGTCGTGATCATGCCGCGCAGCTCGGGCGTGATCTCGAGGAACTCGATGATCGGAAGTCGTCCCGTATAGCCAGTAAACCCACACTCGGCGCAGCCGGCGGCTTTCACGTGTCTCGCCTTGCCGAACACGCGCTGCTGTGCGCTGCGTACCATCGGGTGTAGCTCCTCGACCGGAGCTTCGTAACGGCAGTGAGGACAGACTTTGCGCACGAGCCGCTGTGCGGTGACTCCAATCAGGCCAGCCGCCACTCTGAACGGCTCGACTCCGATATTGGAGAGACGCGGGATGGCGCCAATCGCATCGTTCGTGTGCAGCGTCGAGAGCACAAGGTGTCCGGTCATCGCCGCCTGAAACGCGATCGTCGCCGTCTCCTGGTCGCGGATCTCGCCGACGAGCAGCACGTCAGGGTCTTGGCGCAGCACCGAGCGCAGCACACCGGCGAAGGTCAGCCCCTGCTTCTCGTTCACTTGCACCTGGTTCACGCCGCTCAATCGATACTCGACCGGGTCTTCCACGGTAACGATGTTGACCGCTTCGCCGCGACGGGTGTTGAGCGCGGCGTAAAGAGTCGTCGTCTTTCCGGATCCGGTGGGGCCGGTCACGAGCAGAATGCCCTGCTCGCGCATCAGAAGCGCCTTGAACCTTTCGAGCACTTCGGGCATGAAGCCCAAGGTTCCCATCGACACCTGCACCGACTTCTCGTTGAGGAGTCGCATGACGACTTTCTCGCCGACGCGCGTTGGGAGAATGGACACGCGGAGCGCAACCTCTTCTCCACCGACCCTCACTTTCGCTCGCCCGTCCTGTGGACGGAAACGCTCGGCGACGTCCAGGTCCGACATGATCTTGATGCGGGAGACAACCGGGCCAACACCAATGAAGCGCGGCAGCACCATGATGTTTTTGAGCAGTCCGTCAATGCGGAAGCGCACGAGGGTCGACGCTTCGTCGTGCTCGATATGGATGTCGGATGCGCGCAGCTTGATCGCGTTTCCGATGATCGCGTCGACGAGTTTGATCACCGGTTGGTGGACGCGGGCCATGGCGGCTTCATCCTCCTCGGCCTCCTTCACCTGCTCGATCCCGACGGCTTGATCGAGCTTTTCGATCAGTCCGTAGATCATCGCGTCGGGGCGAAGCGTCTCGGAGACGAGCTTGTCGAGCTGGCCGGGCGGGCAGAAGAGCGGCGTCACCTCGCGGCTGGTCGCCCAGCTCACCTTCTGAATCGCCTCCTGATCCAGTGGATTCGCCATCGCCAGGTGGACCATACGGCTGTCGACTTTCACTGGGAGAACGTTGAGCTCGCGGCAAACCTTTTCCGAAAGGATTTGCATCGCGTTCTTATCGATGGCGCCCGGATTCAGGTCAACGTAGTCGATCCGGAAGGCATCCTTGACGACTTCGGCGATCTCCTTGAAAGAAAGAACGTCGCCGTCGATGAGGGCTTGCGCGATGTAGGGCTTCTGCTGAAACCGCCAACGCTTGATCAGTTCCTGCGTGACGCCGGGCATGGTCCCAACAAGAGAGACCAGCCACTCGTCCTTGAAGCGGAATTTTCGCTCGTTGGGCTGTGGTTCAGCAGGTATCGTCATGGCTTCCGGTGGGGCGCTTCGGTCCTGCTGCTCTATAGAAGACAGGCCGTCTTATTGACGGTTTCGACCCCCCGAAGATAACACCCGGACAGTCGGTCCAGGCTCGCAAATAGGTCGTAAAACGGGTCCGGTTCGCTATTTGCAAATCCGCGCGACAGAACCTCGCACCACAGCTCCGGACAACTCCGAGGTCGACAACTTTATCTGACGCGAGGTGACCTTCTGGCGCCTATGGCATCCACATCGATCCAATCCTCGACGCACGCCCAGATCAGTGGATCGGACCAGACCAAAGAGACTGGTGGCAGAATCCGCAACCATATCCTGAATCTGTTGCCGAGGAGCGAGCTCGAACAGGTGCTGGAGCGCTGTGAGATCGTCAGCGTCGCCTCAAAGGAAATCATCTACCGTCGGAATGAGCCGATTCGCTACGTCTACTTCCCCGAGAATACGGTGATCTCGCTCGTGACGGAGCTCGAGAACGGAGATTCGGTCGAGGCGATGACCATCGGGAACGACGGGTTTGTAGGCCTCGCTCTCTTTCACGGCGTCTTTGACTCGGGCCTGAAGGCTATCGGCCAGATTACCGGTGAGGCAAGACGGATGTCCGCGGAAGATTTCGGCGAGCTGGCCACGAAATGCGCTGGTTTTCACCGCCTGCTGCATCGCTACAGCCAGTTCGTCTTCGAAACAGTCGCTCAATCAGCCGGCTGCAACAGGCTTCACGTAATCGAGCAACGGTGCGCGCGCTGGCTGTTGATGTCCGAGGACCGTGTGGGTCGCGACACGTTCGATCTGACCCAGGAATTTCTCGCCGAGATGCTGGGGGTGAGGCGCCCGGGAGTAACCGTGGCGATGGGCATTCTCGAGAAGGCGGGCCTTATCTCCCACGGTCGGGGACACATCACCGTTGTGGATCGAACTGGGCTCGAGAATGCCGCTTGCGAGTGTTACAAGACTATCAAGGAGAGGCAAGTAAGATTGGTCAACTAGTGCCTGGTCAATCAACCACGCCAATGTACAGCCTGACAGGCGCTGAGTTCGCGCCGCTCTCTCAAGCGACTAACCGATCGCGGCGCCCTCGACCAAAGGCATCACCGTCTCCGAAAAGATCTCCATCTCCTCCAGCTGCGGACTGAACTGGAGCAGCAGGAGATCCACGCCGACCGATTCCAGCGCTCGAATCCGTTCGGCGACCTGCTCCGGAGTTCCGACCAGTCCAGCGCGGAGCCCGCGGTTCGAAACCGAGTAATCCTCCAGACTCACCTGCTGCTCGAGCGCGGTGTGCGCGATCCAGTCCTGGTAATTCTCGTACCCGGGCGAACCCGGCTGCACGTTCGTAATCCGCGCCAGCTCCTTTTGCGCCGCTTCTTCGGTTTCGCGGACGATCGCGTACGCGGCGACGCCGTATTGCATTGGACGCAAGCCAAGTTTCTCGCGCCGCGCACGCATGTCGACGATTTTCGGAGCCACTCTTTCCGGCGGGTCACCGTGCATCACGTACGCGTCGCAGCTGCGGGAGATGAGCTCCTTGGCGGCGGGACTCTCGCCACCGGCGTAAATCGTGGGCCTCGGCCGACGCGAGGGCTTTGGCTCGAGGATCGTCTCCTCGACTTTGTAATGAGCGCCCGAGTAGCTGAACCGGGGCTCCCGCCAGACTCCGTCGACCACCCGCAGCCACTCGTCGGTGCGGGCGTAACGGTCGTCGTGTTCCTCGAAATGGATTCCGTAGCGACGGGCCTCGTCTTTCCACCACGACGACACGACGTTGAGGGCGAGACGCCCGAGCGAGATGTGATCGATCGTCGCCGCCTGCTTCGCGAAAATCGCCGGTTCATGAAAGGTCGGACGCACGGCAACCATCAACTCGAGCTTCTCGGTCACCGCGGCAAGCGCCGCCGCTGTCGACCACGCCTCCAGAGAATCGGCGTCTATGCCCTTGATGTCGTTCATGAACAGCTCGGCGATCAGCGTAATGTCGT
>DASWDV010000272.1:0-5010 GCA_036395075.1 Gemmatimonadaceae bacterium
CGACCGCTCGCGCTCTTCGAGCTGACGCCATTGATCCAGACTTCGCCCTGGCTCGGCTTGTCGTCCATGTAGAGAAGCTTCAGAATCGTGGTCTTTCCAGACCCGCTGGGGCCGGTGAGAAATACGAACTCGCCTTTTCTCACGCTGAAGCTCACGTGCGCGAGGGCGATACCCGACCGCGGGTAATCCTTGGCCACTTCGGTGAGACGGATCATCGCTACTGCTGAAGCGCCTGCTCTATGTCGGCTATGAGGTCTTCGGCGTTCTCGATGCCGATGCTCATTCTCAGGAACCCATCGGGGATCCCGATTCTGGCCCGCTCCTCGCTCGACAGGTGCGCGTGTGAGCTGTAACGCGGCTCGATAACGAGTGAATCGACACCGCCGAGGCTCGCCGCGTTAGTGAACAGCTTGAGCGCATTGATAAACTTGAGCGTGGCGGGACCAGCGCCCTTGAGCTCGATTGCCATCATTCCACCGAACCCATCGAGCATCGTCTTGGCGATCTCATGATCCGGATGGCTGGGAAGTCCGGGGTAGTGGACCTTGGCGATCTCTGGTCGTTTCGAGCACCACTCCGCGATTCTCATCGCGTTTTCATTCTGCCGCTTCACCCGCACGTCGATCGTCTTGAGCCCGCGCTCCAGAAGCCAGCACGCGAAAGGATCCGGAGCCTGGCCCCACACCATCATCTTCTGACGCACCTCGTCGATGAACGGCTCGTTCCCGCAGACTACGCCCGCAAGAATATCGTGGTGGCCGTTGAGAAATTTCGTCGCCGAATGAATGACGACGTCGACGCCATGCTCGACGGGACGGAAATTGACAGGGCTCGCGAAGGTCGAGTCGACGACGAGGGCAATGCCCTCCGAGTGCGCCAGACTCTGGAGCGAGTTGAGCTCGAGCACGCGGCATGTTGGGTTGACCGGAGATTCGAGGAAAATCACCCGCGTCGTCTTCTTCAGCGCCTTGCGCCACGCGCGCGGCTCGAGAGGATTGACGAACGTCGCCCCGATTCCCATGCCGACGATGTCTTCGGTGAAGAGCTTCCGCGTGCCCCCGTATATCCAGGAGCTGGATATCAGGTGGTCACCGGGGCGGAGCAGTGCGAGCATCGCGCACGCGGTCGCGCCCATTCCACTCGACAGCACCAGCGCGGCTTCGGTTCCCTCGAGCAGCGCAAGACGGCGCTGAACGGTCTCCGCGTTGGGTGTGTTGCCGTAGCGCGTGTAAAGGAGATCGCTCGTGCCCGCTTCCTGGACGTAGTTCACCGACTGAACAAGCGGCGACGTGACGCCGGAGCCGGGAGTCGGTGGTGGCGCGCCGCCGTGAATCGCCGTTGTCGACAGTCCCAGCTTGCGTGTCACTTCCGCCAAAAGCGCTCCTATCCGAGGTTGCGTGTACTGCGTCCAGCGTCGAAGTCGTGCTTGACGACGCGAACGATCTCCGCTGGGGCGATGCCCAGGATGTCGCGCGCGACGACATTTCCCGGGCTTACCGTATCATCGACGACCAACACCGCCAGCTCGTGACGCCGCGGACCGTAAACCCAGACCAGCTCTCCATCCTCGAGCAGACGCTTTCTTGCATCTGAAGGGTGAATGCGGACGAGAGGTCCGCGCTCCGCGTCACCCGCCCGTGTCGCGATGTACTGCGAAACCATCAGCCAGGGCTGGAACCCTCTCATCATGCGTCGAGTCGCACCGGTTGAGAGGGAATGGTTGCGCTTCCAACAGCGACGTAGCCGTGGTCGTGGCGAATCAGAAGCCGCCGCCGCCACAGCGTATCGAGCATTCGCTCGGCGTCATCGGGCGACATTCCGGCTGCTTCGGCCACATCGGCGCTGACGCCCGCGCCGAGCTGCGAGATGATCTCCCATGCACGCCGCTCCTCGAGTCCGACGATGCCGAGCAATCGCGATTCTCCGTCGGCGTGCTGCGTCACCAGAGCGAGCTTGTGGCGCTCGAGCACAGTCTCAATCGCCTCCATGTGCGATTCGCTGATTCCGCGGAACAGGAAGTACACCTCGCGGCGTGGCGCGTCAGTGCTCACGTACTGAAGGAGCAGTTTCGCGACGATCTCGTCGGCACAGGAGAAATCGAGCAGACCGACATGGGAGAAATCGATCACGGTGAGAGCGCGATCACCGATCCGGTCGAGCTCCTGCTCGATCTCGCAGCGGACGGCCGCGCCGGTCGGTCGAGTCACCAGGTTCGAGTAGAGCTCGCATACGCTCTTGCGCAGCATCGAGCTCACATCGATGTGATTGATCACGCCACCCGCTCCGGAATCGTTATCTGCACCTGGGCACCTGGAAAGTAGGAGAGGTCTTCCAGAAGCGGCTCGTCCTCATCCCAATCGCCCTTCGGGAGAACGGCGATGCGGGCGGTACCGCTTCGGATGGAAAGTTTGCCATCCCAGTTTCCCACAAACCGCCTCACTCCGGCAAGCCCTTGACCTCGGCCGGGATCCCTGAACCGGGATGCGCCACGCATGACCGTCTCCTCCAGCGCCTGGCCATCGTCCCAGCGTTCCTTTCTTTGAAATCCCGGAGCTGACTCGAGCGATTGTCGGAATCCGATTCCCGGATCCGCCACGGCGATGACGACGACTTTGCGACCGCCCAGGCGCACGCGCCACGTGTAGGTCTGAACCGCGACCCAACCACCGCGTCCCGCGTGCTCGACGATGTTTTGGCAGACTTCGGACAACGCCATCGTGAAACGCATCGTGATCTTCGCGTCGAGGTTCAGGTTCTTGACGAGTGCATCCTGTGCCCGCTGCTGGATCTTGTCTACTACATCATGAACGTCGTCACTTTTGGAGATCGAGGTCACTTCAAGAAGTACGCTAGTTTCCGTCGCCTTCGCGCTCTTCACCCGACCCTGCAGCTCGTACAGCTCTGCCGCGTGCTTGAAGAAATCCATCCGCGACCAGTAGCTGCTCACATTCTCGGCCTCTGGCACGTACAGGATCGGTCTCTCCGCGCGCGATTGCGCGAGCGCCAGCAGTGCTGTCAGTCCATAGGGCGACGCCCAGCGCGCGTGCCGCGTATCGACGATGATCTTCTCGTCGACGGGCAAAGGAGCCACCTGATCCAGCACCTGCTCGAACGATTTGTCTTCGAGCGAGTGCGGAACGTTGATGATTGTCGTCACTTGATGCTGAGCTCTCCGCGCAGGTAATCGGCAAGGCCTCTGGCGCCGCGATGGTCCACGTTCCGGGCAGCCGCGTCCAGGGCGCGGTCGATTGCCGCGTCTAACTTATCACCGGCGAGCAGGCGCGAGAAATAGGTTGCGCCCCATACGTCGCCGCATCCGGTTGGATCACCGGGGCCGTGTCGCGCCGGTTTCGCGGGCACGCGCGCGGTCCTGATCGCTCCGTGGGCGGCGCTGATCGAAGCGCGACGCAGATCGGAGATCCGGTTAAACCCCGGCGCAGCGAAATAAACAACGCCCCGACTACCCAGTGTAATGGCTATCGAGGAAACGCCCTCTGCCAAGGCGATAGCAGCCAAGGCCATCGGGTCGCTAGCCATCATGCTCATCTCGTCCTCATTCACCTGGATGAAATCGAAGCACCTGCACCACGGCGCGGGATTCGGCAGCGGCTGGAGCGTTCTGAGCCCGTTCGCCTGGATCGCCAGCAGCAGGGAATGGAGGTCGCAGTAAATCGGTCCGCGGAAATGCTGCCGTATGAGCTGCGCCGTTTCGAGATCGAGCTCGAACCCGCTGATGAGATTGATGTAGAGCGCGTCGAGACCAGCGAGCAACGGCTTGAGTCCGAGCCAATGCCAGCCAGGGACGCCTCCGCTCAGCATTTCACAGCGGCGCTCGTCGCTCTGGTAATAGAGTACGACGCGGTTGTTGGGATATGGCACCTCGATGGGCGCCGATCCGGGAGCTACGTGGTCCAGATGCGCGACGAAATCACGCGCTGACTGCGCGAGATCGCTTCCGACTTTGAGAACCGGAACGAACTCCCAATCGCTCGGGAGCGCCGCGTCGAGCGCGCTGAGCGCGTATGTAATCCCGCCCCACTCTTCGACCGGAGCATCGCGGGGATCGCGACCGTGGATAACGTCCCACACGAAACTGCCCATGACTCCCACGCGTTTCTTCGTGGTCATAGGCTCATGGAATCGTCCGCAATTCGCAGTTAGTCCCCCAATCCGTAGTTGGTCAGCAGTCCGCAATGCCGTTGGTCCGCAATGCCGTCGGTCCGCAATCCGCAGCGCTTACAGTTCACCGAGCTTCTGCATCTTGAAGGTCGCAATGGCGCCGACGACTCCGGCCGAGAGCGGAAGCGCGCCCGGTACGATCCGGCACGCCTGCACAGCAGGCTTGAACGCGCGCCGTCTCACCTCAGCGCGGAGCGGCTGAAACAAAGCGTCACCCGCTTGAGTGACGCCGCCCGCCAGCACGACGATGTCAGGATTGAAGATGTTGAGCAGGTTCGCGACGCCGGTGCCGAGGAAGTGCGCCGTCTCGCGGACGACTTCTCTTGCCGTCGAATCGCCGCGCTTTGATGCTTCGTACACCGTTTGAGCGGTGATTTTCCGCAGGTCGCCATCGGCCATGCTGATCAGGATCGACTCGCCTTCGTCCCCGCGCAGCGCTTCGCGCGCGCGCTCGGCGATCGCGGGTCCCGAGGCATAGGCCTCCAGACATCCGTAATTCCCGCACTTGCAGCGACGTCCCGTGGAATCGATCGATGTGTGGCCGATCTCACCCGCCACGTCGGAGGAGCCGTGATACAGCTTGCCTTCGAGAATCAACCCGCCGCCGATCCCCGTGCCGAGCGTCATTCCAATAACGTTTCGTCCACCCACCGCCGCGCCGCACCAGAACTCTCCAAGCGTTGCGCAATTCGCATCGTTGTCGAGGGTTGCTTCCAGATGAACCCGATTCGAGATCTCGTCGCGCAGCGGAAAATTCTTCCAGCCGAGATTGGGCGTGACGATGACGATTCCCTTCGCGCGATTGAGCGGCCCGGGCGACCCGATTCCGAC
>DASWDV010000273.1:0-1937 GCA_036395075.1 Gemmatimonadaceae bacterium
TCCTTTAGGAGCGGCGGCGTCGATGCGGCGCAGATCGTTCTCCGACAGCACGATATCGAGCGCGCGCAAATTCTCTTCGACCCGCTCCGGGTGGCGAGTGCCCGGAATCGGTACGATGTCGTCGCCCTGCGCGAGTACCCAGGCCAGCGCGAGCTGCGCCGGTGTGCACTTGTGCTCTCTGGCAATCTCCTCGACCCGAGCGACGAGATCGAGGTTCTTGTGGAAGTTCTCACCGGTGAACCGGGGATGATTTCTCCGGAAATCGTCCTCGGCGAGGTCTTCGACGCGCTTGATCTGCCCAGTCAGAAATCCCCGGCCGAGCGGGCTGTAGGCAACGAAGCCGATGTCGAGCGATCTCAGCGCCTCGAGCAAGCCGTCTTCAGGGTCGCGAGTCCACAGCGAGTACTCGGTTTGCACCGCCGCGATGGGGTGGACCTGGTGCGCGCGGCGAATGGTCTGCACTGAAGCTTCGGACAGGCCGATGTAGCGCACCTTTCCTTCACGAACGAGCTCTGACATCGCGCCCACCGTATCTTCGATCGGCGTGTTTCGATCGACTCGATGCTGGTAGTAGAGATCGATCGTCTCCACGCCGAGTCGCTTGAGAGATCCTTCGCAGGCCTGACGCACGTACTCGGGTTTGCCATTCACGCCCAGAAATGCGCGGGTCTTGGGGTCGCGCACGTTTCCGAATTTGGTGGCGAGGATGACCTTGTCCCGCTTTCCCTTGATTGCGCGGCCGACCAGCTCCTCATTCGTGAATGGACCGTAGATGTCGGCGGTGTCGAGGAGGTTGATGCCGAGGTCGATGGCACGGTGGATCGTGGCAATCGATTGCTGCTCGTTGCTCGGCCCGTAGAAGTCGGACATACCCATGCAACCGAGTCCGATAGCTGAAGTCTCGAGGCCCTGTGAGCCGAGTCGGCGGGTTTTGATAGCAGTGGCAGTGGCGGGGGTCATACGATTTCCTGACGCAGAGTAGTAGGATGGATTTACCGCAACAGATACGCCGAAACGGACGTCGCGCAAGCGCGTATTGATGGCGGAGACTCACGGAGGTCATGGCCCTGGCGCTCGTTTACCTCGCGATCATCGACATGATGGGGCGTCGCGTGCACACTTAAGCGCATGCCGGCACCGCTGAGCGCGCGAAATGTGTTCCATCGATTCGGGACCGTAGTTGCTCTGGACGATGTGAGTCTGGACGTTGCCGCCGGTCGTGCGACAGCACTCGTTGGTGAAAGCGGCTCGGGGAAGACGACCCTTCTTCGCTGCTTCAACCGACTGGTCGAACCGGAGCGCGGGGAAGTGCGAGTCGGTGAGGTGGATGTTCGTGACGGATCGCCGATACTGTTGCGACGAAAAATCGGATACGTGCAGCAGCATGGCGGGCTGCTCCCCCACTGGCGCGTGTTGCGGAACGTGGCGCTGGTGCCAACGCTGCTGGAGCAGCAAAACGCGGAAGCAGTTGCCCGCGCCGCTCTCGAGCTCGTTGGCCTGGATTCGACGCAATTCGGCTCGCGCTTTCCGCACGAGCTCTCGGGGGGCCAACGTCAGCGCGTCGCATTGGCGCGCAGCATCGCAGCTCGGCCCGGTGTCATCCTGCTCGACGAGCCGTTCGGCGCTCTCGATGCGATCTCGCGCTCGGATTTGCAACAGGCGTTCGACGAGCTGCGACGCACGCTATCGGTTACGACCCTGTTGGTGACCCACGATCTCGCCGAGGCGGCGCGGCTCGCCGGGGAAGTCGTGGTGATGCGGAAAGGCAGGATCGAGCAGCGCGGGACGATGCGTGATCTGGTTCATGCTCCCGCAACGGAATACGTCGCGCGCCTGATCGAGCGCGCGCGAGCTGGCCTCGAGGCGCTGGTCTCATGAGAATGCTGGGCTTTTTAATGACTGCCTTCTGGGCCATCGGCTTCGGTGGAAGTGAGAGG
>DASWDV010000274.1:0-9309 GCA_036395075.1 Gemmatimonadaceae bacterium
TCGCCCATCGGCTGACACTCAATGCCTATGCTTCCGGCAGACGACTCGTCGCGCAGAAGTATGTTTCCAACGGCCTCGTCGATCCCGAGCTCCAACGGCTACTGAGCCATTCGGATGTCGCATACATCCACGTGCGGGATACTGACGCCGGCTGTTATGATTTCTGTATCGAAAAGATTTCTGAGGCCGAGCGACTTGACGAGGGAACAACATCGAATGGAGGATATTCCCATGAATGAAGCAGTAGCCTGGGAGTCCGTTCTCCATAGAGACTCCTCCGCCGACGATCGCCTGTTGTACGGCGTGACGACCACCGGCATCTATTGCCGGCCGTCATGTCCCTCGCGGCGGCCAAAGCGTGACAACGTCGCCTTTTTCTCTTCAGTGGAAGCGGCAGAACGGGCCGGATTCCGTGCCTGTCAGCGCTGCCGTCCCAATCGCGCAAAGGCGCCGAGCCGAGCAATCGACCGCGCGCGTGAGTACATCGATACCCACGTCACGAGTCTCAACGATGAGCGCATCACTCTCGAACAGCTCGGTGAGATCGCCGGACTGAGCCCGTACCACCTTCAGCGCAAATTCAAGGCGACGGTTGGACTAACGCCCGCGCAATACATTCGCGCGCGCAAGAGTGAGAAGCTGAAAGACGAGCTCAAGCGTGGCGAGACGGTCAGCCGAGCGAGCTTCGGCGCGGGCTACAGCTCGAGCAGCAGGCTGTACGAAGACGCCGATGCACGACTCGGGATGACTCCCGCCACCTACAAGCGCGGCGGCGCGGGAGCGCGCATCGATTACGTCGTCACGAAGACGTCACTCGGCGCGCTCCTGGTTGGCGCAACTGAGCGCGGGGTCTGCGCGGTGACGCTCGGCGACGATGCCAGCGGCCTCGAAGCCGCACTCGAGCGCGAATACCCAGCTGCGACGCGGGTGCGCGTCAGCTCACCGTCGAACAAGCTCGCGGCATGGATCGAAAATATTGTCGCGACCGTCGATGGCGAGCCCTTTCAATCCGAAATTCCGATCGATGTCCAGGGATCAGCGTTTCAATGGAAGGTGTGGCGCGAACTTCAGAAAATTCCTTTTGGCGAGACGCGCTCGTACAGCGAAATAGCGAACGCGATTGGATCTCCCAAATCCGTACGCGCCGTCGCAAATGCGTGCGCGAACAACCGAGTTGCTGTCGTTATTCCATGTCACCGTGTCGTACGGCAGAGCGGCTCGCTCGGGGGATATCGCTGGGGAATCGAGCGCAAGCAACAATTACTCGAGCAAGAGCATGCCGCTAGAGAGGACGCTACGTCCTAGATAGAAAAGCGACGCCCGTCTAAGTTCCGTGCATGGCAACATTCGGGAACGGGCGTCGCGTCGCGATAGTCGCCGGCGTGAGAACGCCGTTCGCAAAAGCTGGAACCGCTTTCAAGTCAATCTCGGCAATCGACCTCGGCAAATTGTGCGTCGCGGAATTACTGCAGCGCACGAATCTCGACGGAAAGGAAGTTCAGGCGCTCGTATTCGGGACCGTCATCCCGTCGGTCCTCGCGCCAAACATTGCCCGCGAGGTTTCGCTTCTCCCGCAGCTTCCGAAGGGCGTCCAGGCTTTCAGCGTGAGCAGAGCCTGCGCGTCGGCGAATCAGGCGATAACCGACGCGGCCGATCAGATCGCGCTCGGTCAGCTCGACGTCGCGATTGCCGGCGGGTCTGAATCGCTTTCCAACATTCCGATTCTGCACTCGCAGGGATTCGCGGAGACGCTGGTGCTCGCATCAAAGGCGAAATCGCTGCCGGCGCGGCTCAGAACGCTCGCGCGACTCCGGCCAAAAGACTTCGTTCCCATAACCCCGGCCATCGCCGAGCCATCGACGGGTGAAACCATGGGACAGTCGGCGGAGAAAATGGCGAAGCTCAACGCCATCGCGCGCGAAGAACAGGACCACTTCGCTCTTCGCTCGCACCGCCTCGCGGCTGCCGGTACTGCCGATGGCAGGTTGACGGCGGAAATCATGCCTGTCTATGTGCCGCCGAAGTTCGAAAGCGTACTTACATCGGACAATGGCATCCGCGAGGACACGAGCTACGAGCAATTAGCCGCGCTCAAGCCGGTTTTCGACCGCAAGTACGGGAGCGTCACCGCCGGCAACTCGTCTCCGCTTACCGATGGCGGCGCATGCGTTCTGCTCATGAACGAGGACAAAGCGAAAGCGCTCGGGTATCCTCCGCTCGGGATCATCCGATCGTACGCGTATGCTGCGCTCGATCCCGGCGAGCAGCTGCTGCAGGCACCCGTACTCGCGGCGCCGGTAGCGCTCAAGCGTGCTGGTCTTACCCTCAAGGACATGGACCTCGTTGAGATGCACGAGGCGTTTGCAGCGCAGGTGCTGTCCAACCTCAAAGGGTTCGAGTCGAAGGCGTGGGCCGAACGCGCTGGTTTTTCGCAGCCGGTTGGCGAAGTGGATCGCGCAAAGCTCAATGTGATGGGTGGGTCGATCGCGCTTGGTCATCCCTTTGGCGCGACCGGAGCGCGCATCACTACCACGCTTCTGAACGAGCTGCGGCGTCGTGGTGGACAATTCGGACTGATGACGGTGTGCGCCGCCGGCGGTATGGGCTTCGCAATGGTGGTGGAGAGACCACGATGAGCTCGACGTCCGAAGTCACGATTGGCGGGTTAGTCGGAACCCGGTGGAAGCCCGCACTCGCCGTCGAAGTCACCGATGGCGTTGCAGTCATCACTTTCGATCTGCCCAATGAATCGGTCAACAAGCTGAGTCGGGCGGTGAAAGACGAATTCGTCGCACTCGTGGCGAGACTCGAGCGCGACACCGAGGTGCGCGCCGTCGTTTTCCTGAGTGGCAAGCCAGACGTCTGGATCGCCGGCGCGGATATCGAAGAGTTTCTTCAGCTCAAAACCGCTGCCGACGCCGAACGACTGAGCAGGGATGGCCAGATGCTGCTGGATTCATTGGAGCGGCTGCGGGTTCCCATCATCGCCGCGATTCACGGTGCGTGTCTCGGCGGCGGACTCGAGACGGCGCTCGCGTGCAGGTATCGCATCGGAACCGATCACCCAAAGACGATTTTCGGTCTGCCGGAAGTTCAGCTCGGGTTGATTCCGGGCGCCGGAGGTACGCAGCGGCTGCCGCGGAAGATTGGGCTGACGAGTGCACTCGACCTCATTCTCACTGGCAAACAGGTCCGCGCAAAGAAGGCGTTGCAACTGGGACTGATCGACGAGCTCGTACATCCCTCGATCCTTCGCTCGGTCGCGATCCAGCGCGCCCGTGAGGTTGCCGAGGGTCGACGCAAAAGCGAGCGGCATAGCGGCGGCGTGAAAGGCCTCATCATCGACGGAAATCCGGCCGGACGCGCAATCGTGCTGCGAAAAGCCCGCGAGCAGACTCTCAAGAAATCGCGCGGGCACTACCCGGCGCTCATCGCGGCAATCGACGTCGTTGCCGTAGGGTACGAGAAGGGAGTCGCGCACGGCTATCGCGAAGAGTCACGTCGCTTCGGCGAGATGGCGATGACCGACGTTTCCCGTCAGCTGATTTTTCTTTTCTTCGCAACCAACGAGCTGAAGAAGGATCCTGGTGTCGACCCATCGCAGTATCCGAACCTGCCGGTTGGCGCGTTCGAGCCCTTGCCCGTCAACAAGATTGCCATAATCGGCGCCGGGTTCATGGGCGCTGGCATCGCATCTATCGCGGTGCAGCATGGCAGCCTCGTCCGATTGAAGGACGCCGACCACGGGCGAGTAGCCAAGGGATACGCTGCGGTTCGCGACGTACTGAAGGAGCGACTGATAAAGAAGCAGATCACGAAGGTACAGTACAGCGACTACATGGCGCTCCTCGGTGGCACTGTCGATTATTCAGGGTTCGGTAACGTCGACCTCGTGATCGAAGCAGTGTTCGAAGATCTCGCCGTCAAGCACCAGGTGCTTCGTGAGACAGAGGCGTCGATCAGTCCCAATGCGATCTTCGCGAGCAATACCTCGACGATTCCGATTGCTCAGATCGCTCAGGCATCGAGCCGCCCGGAGCGGGTGCTGGGAATGCATTTCTTCTCGCCGGTGCACAAGATGCCGCTCCTCGAAGTGATCACAACCGCGGAAACCTATCCGCAGGTGACCGCGACGGTGGTGGCGTACGGAAAGAGGCTGGGCAAGACCGTAATCGTCGTGAACGACGGTCCAGGTTTTTACGCGAACCGGATTCTTTCGCCATACATCAATGAAGCCGGCATTCTTCTCGATCAGGGTGTGGCGATCGACATCGTCGACAAAGCCCTCGTCGACTTTGGGTTCCCCGTCGGTCCGATTACTCTCATCGACGAAGTCGGTCTCGACGTTGCGACGAAAGCCGGAAAGATCATGGCTGATGCTTTTCCAGAGAGGATGGCGGCAGCCAAGTCCATCCAGGCCGTCGTGGCAGCGGGACGATACGGCAGAAAATCCAAGAAGGGGTTTTACAGCTACGACAAGGAAGGCAAGAAGGGCGATGTGGATCCGTCCGTCTACGCGTTGTTTCTGGCGCCGGGCAACACGCCGTTCATTGACACCATCACGCCTCCTTCCGCTGCCGAATCCACGGCGCCGCCCGAGATGCCTGCCGTGCAGATACAGCAGCGCACCGTTCTCGCAATGCTCAACGAGGCAGCGCGCTGTCTCAGCGATGGGATTATCAAGTTGCCGCGCGATGGCGATGTTGGCGCCGTGTTCGGGATAGGATTCCCTCCCTTCCGCGGTGGACCATTTCGGTACATGGATTCCCTCGGAATTCAGATCGTGGTCCAGCGCCTCGAGGATTTGAACGCGCGCTTTCCCGGACGCTTCGAGCCGGCGGAGATTCTCTTCGAGATGGCGCGTCGCCGGCAGGTCTTCTATCCAGACGAGCGCTCGTGAGACGAGAGGTACTAAGTGAAGTGCGTCTTTTGCTCACCCTTGTGGGAGCGGTGGCGCTCGCATCCTGCGCGCCCGTGGTGCACCGCCCTCTAGCTCCTGCGGATTTTCCCCGGACTCGCCCCGAGCTTACCCACTACCAGGAAACTTCGCACTACGCCGACGTCCGAAAGTTTCTCGACTCCCTGCGCACACTCGGCGCTCCGTTGGCGTTCGGATCGATCGGGAAGACCAGCGAAGGCCGCGAAATTCCTTACGTGATCGCGTCGCGTCCGGTCGTGACGACGCCGTCTGAAGCGAAGCGCCTCGCACGCCCGATCGTTTACGTCCAGGGCAACATCCACGCGGGCGAGGTCGAAGGGAAAGATGCGCTGCTTGCACTGTTGCGCGACCTGACGTTCTCCGGCAAGCCAAACGCGCTCGACTCGGTGGTCCTCATCGCGGTGCCGATCTATAACGCTGACGGCAATGAAAAGTTCGCCCCGCAGTCAGTCAATCGCACCGAGCAGAATGGGCCCGAGATGGTTGGCGTTCGCGCAAACGGCCAGAACCTCGACCTCAACCGCGATTATGTGAAGGCCGAGGCCCCCGAAACGCGCGCGTCGCTGGCGATGTTCAACAGTTGGGACCCCGACGTCTTCGTCGATCTTCACACGACGGACGGAAGCTTTCACGGATACGCTCTTACTTATTCGCCCTCCCTCAGTCCGGCCGCCGTGTTCGGCGGAGTTTACGCCCGCGATTCGTTGCTACCCGTTCTGCGCGCACGCATGCGAGCACGCGATGGATTCGAGGTGTTCGATTACGGCAATTTCGTCGGCGACGGTCCGGGCCTGATCTCGGATACCAGCGTGCATGAGGGTTGGGCCACCTATGATTCGCGCCCGCGCTTCGGCACCAACTACTTCGGGATTCGCGGCCGCATTGCAATTCTGAGCGAAGCGTATTCGCACGACACACTCCAGCGACGCATTGCGTCGACCTACGCCTTCGTGAATGAAATTCTCTCGCTCGTTGCGGAGAAGGGAACCGCTATCAAATCCTTGAGCGCACGCGCCGACAGTCAGCCACTCGCATGGGGCCGGTCTCCTGATTCGCTGCAGATGGTCGCCGTGCGCGCGGAGCTCATCGCGACACCTCCAACGATGGACGTCCTCAAGGAAGACCTCGAGAAGACCGCTGATTCTTCTCTGACGCAGCCCGGCGTTCCGAGAGGTGAGCGGCGTACGGGGCGCTACAGAACCATCCGCATGCCTGTCTATGACCGGTTCATCTCGACACTCGACCGCACTCCTCCCGCCGCCTACGTCGTCGCCCCGGAGGACACGGCGGTCGTCACTCTCTTGCGCCTCCACGGCATTCGTGTGGATCGGTCCGACTCCGCGTGGACCGCACGCGGCGAGTCCTTCGTGATCGACTCCATCATCACGTCTCCACGTCCATTTCAGGGACACCACGAGGTGCGTCTCAAAGGAAAGTGGGAGCGCGGACCGCAGACGCTGCCGCCCAAATCGTTCATTGTGTCGACCGCTCAACCCCGTGGAGCTCTCATCGTATATCTGCTCGAACCGGAAAGCGACGACGGCTTCACTACGTGGAATTTCTTCGACGGCCATCTGCAGAAAGGCGGGCGCTTCCCGGTAACGAGAATCTTCGACCTCTCGCGCCGCCGACGCGCGGCGACTCGCCGCTCCTCCGCCGCGGCAACCCAGGCACCCCAGAACTGATGCTTCGCAATGCACTGCTCTATCTGTCGGATCAGCAGCACATTTTCAAATTCGTTCGTAACAACAGGCTCGCGAAGAGTTTTGCCAATCGGTTCGTCGCCGGTGAAACCCTGGACACCGCACTATCGGCGGTAGCCAGGCTCAATGCCCGTGGCATCACCGCCTCGCTGGACCTGCTTGGTGAAAGCGTCCACAATGAAGTGGAGGCGCGTGCTGCCGCTCAGGCATATCTCAACATGCTCGACCGAATTCACGAGCGGAAACTGGATGCCAACGTCTCCGTGAAGCTCACCGCGATGGGCCTCGACATTTCCGAGGAGCTTTGCGTCGCGAACATGCACAAGATTCTGCAACGCGCGCGGGAATGCCGAAGCTTCGTGCGAATCGACATGGAATCGAGCGAGTATACCCAGCGCACACTTGATCTTTTCGACCAGCGGCTGTTTCCAGGATACCGCGAGAATGTCGGGATAGTGCTCCAGAGCTACCTCTACCGGACCTTCGCCGACGTTCAGCACGCGAACCTCATGAAAGCCCGTGTGCGAATCTGCAAGGGCGCCTACAAAGAGCCGGAGACGGTCGCGTATCCTGAAAAGAAAGATGTCGACGCGAACTACGTCCGCTGCATGCAGGAGCTGATGCTGAAGGGGAATTACCCGGGCATCGCCACGCACGACGAGGCGATCATCAAAGAGGCAAAACGCTTCGCGAAGGCCAATGACATCGGATCTCATCGTTACGAATTCCAGATGCTCTATGGTGTCCGGCGCGATCTTCAGGACCGGCTCGTACGCGAAGGTTACCGAATGCGTGTCTACGTTCCGTTCGGGACGCAGTGGTATCCCTACCTAATGCGCCGGCTCGCCGAGCGTCCGGCTAATGTCGCGTTCCTCACTGGCAACGTCTTCAGGGAGATGGTCGGCAGGCGCCGGCCCTGAAAATGGGCAGGTTCATTCCTCCGGATCATTCGAAGGGCGACCCGAACACGATCGGTGGCTACATGGCAGTGCACGATCGGCCAGCGGCGTTCGAAGGGAGTGACGGCGCCTCGTATAGCGTCGAGATCGTTACGGACGCGAGTGACGAGAGAGAACGACCTTTCGCTGCGTACTTGCTGTTCGTCCGGTGGCGACAAGGCGATCCGGTCGCGAGCGGACATCTCGAGACCGAGTTTCTGGCGCTTGCGACGACCGAGGAGGAGGCTCGCACGATGGTGGGCGCAATGCGGCTCAATGAGGTGAAGCTGCGCCTGGATCAACTCATCAAGGCAAGGCAGGCAGAGCCACTGCCGTGGTGGGATGCGATGCGCCAAGAGGGTAGCAATTGACGCGAAAAGAAGGCGTGGTGTTGAAGGGAACGGGAGGAATCTGGCATGTTCGCGCCGACTCTGGAGAGACGCACGAAGCTTCGTTGCGTGGGAGGCTGAAGCAGGAGCGCGAGGAGACGAAAAAACTCGCGGTGGGCGATCGCGTGGTACTCGAGATCGACGAGCGTGGAGAGCATTGGGCCATTGCGGAAATTCTGCCTCGGCACTCCAAGCTTGCTCGACGGGAGCCGGGCGCTGGTCAGGGCGAGCGAATCGTCGCCGCCAACGTCGATCAGGTCGTCGTGGTGTTCGCGGCGACGAAGCCGGAGCCTCACCGCAGGATGCTCGACCGCTTTCTTGTCATCGCCGAAGCGAACTCGCTCGAGTCGCGAATCGTCATCAACAAGATCGAGCTCGTCGACAAAAGTGAGATGGAGCGAACTTTCGCCGATTATCTCGCCGCAGGTTATCCGCTCCACCTCACCAGCGTGAAGCAGCGCGTCGGACTGGACGAGCTGCACGATGTGTTGGCCGGGAAAACGTCGGTACTCACTGGCCCGTCGGGGGTCGGCAAATCGTCGCTGATGAACGCGATGTATCCGGGTCTCGATCTACGAGTGGGCGAGATCAGCGAATCGGTAGGCAAAGGAAGGCATACCACTGTCGGGGCGCTGCTCCATCCGCTTCCCGATGCCGGTTATGTCGTTGATACCGCCGGCTTGCGTGAAGTCGGCATGTGGGGACTCGCGTCCGAGCACCTCGACGAGTGCTTTCGGGAATTCCGACCGCACATCGTCCGCTGCAAGTTCGGGAACTGCACGCACCGAGTCGAGCCGGGATGCGCGGTGCGCGAGGCGGTCGAAAAAGGCTCGATCAGTGCGGACCGCTACGACAGTTACCTGCGGCTGCGCGAAGAGATCGAAGACTCGGAGAGGAAATGGGCGCCGTATACGGCGGCGTCCAAGCCGCAGAAGCGTCGCTAGGCCGGACTGATCTCGACGGTCCAGTCGATCTCGATGTCGCTCCGGAGTGAATCGCGCACGGAGCAGTACTTCGTCGCCGATAGCTCGATCGCGCGCAGCGCCTGGTCCGCATCGATTCCTCTGCCGCCGATTTTGAAATTCAGAGTGATGTGCTTGAAGCGGCGGGGAATCGTGTCGACACGTTCCCCGACGACGTCGATCTCGAGCGACTCGACCGGTGTTCGCCGCTTCGCCAGGATATCGACGACGTCCACCGATACGCAGGTCCCGAGGGCGCTGAGCAAAGCGTCCGGAGGGCTCTGCGCGGATTTGCTGTCACCATCGATGCGCGCCGTCGCTAGACCCGGACGCCCGGCGTCGAAGCGATGCTCGCCGCTCCAGTGAACGTGGACCCGC
>DASWDV010000275.1:0-5897 GCA_036395075.1 Gemmatimonadaceae bacterium
AGGCGGCACAGCGCTTCATGCAGACGGACATAATCGTGCTGCCGATCGATCCCCACGGTCCGATAAGAATCCTTCACGACCGGCTTGTTACGAGCGGACTGCCATTCACGCGGGCGCGGTACACTTTTAGCCCACATTGTACGCTGAGCCTGTACCAGTCGCTGGATCCGAAATCGGTCCGCGAGCTGCTCAACACACGAATTCTGGAGCCGTTCGTGATAAGCGCCATTCAGCTCTATCACACGCGGGATCCACAACCTTCCCGAAAGCTCCTCGAGCTCCCGCTGACCGGTGGATCCGAGAAAGATTGAGATAGCGTGGCGCGGGGTCTGGATGAGACTTCTGGGCTGGATGCTGCCCGGGCCCAACGAGACGACACTTCCACCACCAACGAATTCCGGCTATCGCGTCCTGTTCCTCCGCTACGAGCGAATCGGCGACATGATCATGGCCACCTCGGTGATCCGGAACATTGCGTTGACCATTCCGGGCGGGAAAGTCGACGTGCTTGCGACTCCAAGCACAGCGGCGGTGCTCGAGGGCAATCCGCACGTTGGGAAAGTATTGACTCTCGAACGGAAATCGTTCCGCAGCTACGGCGATTTGATGAGGCAGCTGCGACGCGCACGCTACACGGTGATGGTGGATGGCAGAATCAACAATCCACCGATTTTCACATCGACGCCACTCCTAATGTACGCGGCGAGGGCGCGGTTCCGGGTCGGTGCCGGAGGCGATAAAAGGCCACGGATCTACAACGTCTGCGTTCCCGAATGGAACCGTGTCGATCACTACATCGAGGGCTCCAAGAGTCTCGCCGTTCCATTCGGAGTCAACCCGGAATTGGTTGACTGGCAACCAGAGATCTTTCTCTCGGACGAAGAGAAGGCGCGCGCGGAAGAATCGTGGAAGCAGGCGCGGGAGATGCTGGCCCCGAATGACAGTGGCAATACGTCGGGAACGACCAAGCGGCTGCTCGTCAATCTCTCGGCATCGGAGCCAAAGCGCCGGTGGCCGGATGGCAAATTCGTCGCCACGCTGCAGTCCGTGCGCGCTCGTGCGCCGGGCATGCCGATTATCGTCATTGGGCTGCCCGCCGAGTGGGAGAGCGTGAGCAGAGTTGCGAGCGCAGTGAGTGGATTGGCGGTGAGCACACCCAGCCTTCGCGATGCCTTTGCCCTGGTCGGCACCTCCGATCTTGTTTTCACGCCCGACACGAGCATATCGCACGCGGCTTCGGCGTTTCGGAAGCCATCACTCGTGCTCCTCAAGCGAGAGCACAGACCATACGCGCCGTGGAACACCCCAGGTGAGATCATCGCCTGGAACGAAGACGAGATCCACCAGCTACCCCACGAGCGGGTCCGCGACGCGTTGCAGAAGTTGTTGGTCAATTTCGGGGGTTAACCCAGCGTCGCGCGAATCGTCTAATGAAGAGTACATGGTAAGAACCCGTACTCTCCACCATTAGATGGCGGTACAACATGGTTCGTGCTTTTCTGGCGCGCTCGACAGTGGTCGTGATGCTCGTAGTCGCGGTCTCAGGGCGCGCATTCGCTCAACATTCACACAGCCAGTCTGACACGACTGTGATGGCTACACGCGCATCGCACGACATGGGCGACATGGGCGACATGGACATGAGCAGCCCGAGTGGGGACTGGAAGATGGCCGCGATGGCCAAGCACATGGCTTACTCGAGATCCCGGCCGCTTACGCCGGCCGATTCAATTCGCGCGGCGCAGGTGATCAACGAGCTGCGTCAGGCGATCGCGAAATACCAGGACGTGAAAGTTGCCGAAGGTGACGGCTACAAGATGTTCGCTCCCGAAATCAAGAACCAGCCGCAGTACCATTTCACGAAAGGCTGGAACGCGATGCGCAACCAGTTTGGTTTCGACCCGGCGCGGCCGACATCGCTCCTATACAAAAAAGATGCGCAGGGACAGCTTCGCCTGATCGGAGCCATGTATACAGCGTCGAAGGGAACCTCGGAGGACGACCTCGACAAGCGCGTGCCCCTGAGTGTTGCGCGCTGGCATCGTCACGTGAATTGGTGCATCCCGCCGCGCTCGCAGAAGGAACGCTGGTACGAAACCCGGAATGGCAAGCCGATCTTCGGTCCGTTGGGAGTCGCAACAAAGGAAGAGTGTGACGCAGCGAGCGGTCGCTTCATCGCGCAGGCATTCGGGTGGATGGTTCACGCTACCACCTTCGCTGGAAACAACCTGCATTCCATATGGAACGACGACCACATGGAGCACGATCACGCAATGCTGGGAACTCCCAACAGGCCGTAGCGAGGCTGGGTCGCGAGAAGAACTGACACCGCGGATTCGACGCTACCGCGGACTGCGAACTGACTGTGTTGGGCGATAAATTGTTCGCATGCCTCCACAATTCATCTATGTAATGAAGGATCTGCGCAAAGTCGTCCCGCCATCGCGGGAGATTTTGCGCGGCATCTGGTTGTCTTTTTATCCGGGCGCCAAGATCGGCGTGCTCGGCGCCAATGGCGCGGGCAAATCCTCACTGCTGCGCATTATGGCAGGCGTCGACCACGATTTTCAGGGCGAAGCCTGGCCACATGAAGGGACGCGCATCGGATTTCTGCCGCAGGAGCCGCAGCTCGACGCGTCCAGGAACGTCAAGGAAAACGTCGACCTCGCCGTTAAACCGATCCGCGACCTTCTGAAAAAATTCGAAGACATCTCGAACAAGTTTGCCGAGCCGATGTCGGACGAGGAGATGACGAAGCTGCTTGACAATCAGGCGAAAGTGCAGGAGAAGATCGACGCGCTCAATGCGTGGGACATCGATCGCAAGATCGAGATCGCCATGGATGCGCTTCGTTTGCCGCCTGCCGATGCCGACGTGAGCCAGCTGTCGGGCGGAGAAAAACGGCGGGTGGCGCTATGCCGGACCCTGCTCGAGGAGCCCGACATGCTGCTGCTCGACGAGCCGACCAACCACCTCGACGCCGAATCAGTGGCGTGGCTCGAGAGATACCTGGCGGAATTTCCGGGAACCGTCGTAGCAGTAACCCACGATCGCTATTTCCTCGACAACGTTGCGGGATGGATTCTCGAGCTCGATCGAGGCGCGGGAATTCCTTACGAAGGGAATTACAGCGCCTGGCTCGATCAGAAACGGACGCGCCTCGCGCAGGAAGAGAAGCAGGCATCGGCGCGGCAGAGAACTCTGGAGCGCGAGCTGGAGTGGGTTCGCATGTCGCCACGCGCGCGGCAGACCAAGAGCAAGGCGCGTATCCAGAAATACGAGGAGCTGGCAACGGCGGCCGAGGGCGAGAAGGTGATGCAGCACGAGATCGTGATTCCGCCACCGGCTCGACTCGGGAACGATGTGGTGATCGCCAACGGTCTCAAAAAAGCGTACGGCGACACGGTGCTGTTCGACGATCTGTCGTTCTCGCTGCCGCGCGGCGGAATAGTCGGCATCATCGGGGCGAACGGCGCTGGAAAAACGACGCTCTTCAGAATGATCGCCGGCAAAGAGAACGCCGATGGTGGATCTCTGATCATCGGGGACACGGTGCAACTCGCTTATCTCGATCAGACGCGTGAGTTCAACGATGCCAACACCGTGTACAAGGAAGTAAGCGAGGGGAACGACGTCATCATGGTTGGGAAGCGCGAGATGCAGGCGAGAGCTTATCTGGCGCAATTCAACTTCAAGGGACCTGATCAGCAGAAGAAAGTGGGCTCTCTCTCAGGAGGAGAGCGTAACAGACTTCATCTGGCGAAGCTGCTGAAGTCAGGTGGGAATCTGCTCCTGCTCGACGAGCCCACGAATGACCTCGATGTCGACACGTTGCGCGCTCTCGAGGAATCACTGGTCGATTTTCCGGGCTGCGCGGTCGTGATCTCGCACGACCGCTGGTTCCTCGACCGCATCGCCACGCACATCCTCGCGTTCGAGGGAAATTCGGAGACGGTGTGGTTCGAGGGGAGCTACCGCGACTACGCCGAGGACTTCAAGAGAAGGAAGGGAGCGGACGCGGACAGGCCGCACCGGATTGCTTACAGGCGGCTTGTCCACAAATAAGGGCGATTCCAGTCGCCGGTCCGGTGCTACGTGTCTTGCACGGACCCTCGGCGCGCGACAGAGTATGTAATCCTACTCGCGGAGCGATATGCGGCCACTCAGCTGGATCGGCGTACTCCTCATCATTGCCGGCATCGTGGTCGTCGCGATGCGCGGAATACCGTATACAAAAAGCCGTAACGAGGTCGAAGTCGGACCTCTCAAAGTCACTTCGCAGGAGCGAGGCGTGGTACCGCCCTACGTTGGAATAGCCGCCATCGTAATCGGCGGAGTATTGATCTTTGCCGGTGGGAGGCGATCGACGTAGCTATCGTGCGGAGTAGTTGGCCAGGGATAGATTCTAGCCGATGCTCCTCCTCTCCTTGATCGCCACGACTTTGCTGCAGGATTCCTCGCTCGTCTACGACGGACGCGCGAAGCGCGTCCATGTCGATGTCCCGCGGCTCGATGCGGTTGCCACCATCGACGGCAACCTCGACGAGCCCGTGTGGAAGCGAGCCGCGCGCCTTACCGGATTCTCTCAGTATCAACCCGTTGACGGCCGTCCCGCCGACGAGCCTACTGAAGTTCTCGTTTGGTACGCACCCGACGCGATCTACTTCGGGATCAAGGCCCGCGAGATCCACGGCAACGTGGTGCGCGCGACACACGCCAATCGCGACAACATCGACAGCGAGGACCAGATCCAGATCCTTCTCGACACGGACAACTCGCGCCAGATCGCGTTCTTGTTCGGAGTGAATCCTTACGGGGTGCAACAGGATGGAACGAGGAGCGCGCAGTTCGCCGGCGGAGCGGGAGGTCCGTCAGCGACGGGCGGCGGATTTCGAAACATCAATCCGCTCGAGGGGAGCGTCGATCTCAATCCCGATTACTTCTTCGAGTCGAAGGGCCGGCTCGTCGAGGGCGGGTACGAAGTCGAAGTCCGGATACCGTTCAAGAGTCTTCGCTATCAGGACGCCAAAGTTCAGAGCTGGGGTCTCCACATTCTGCGGCGGGTGCAGCACTCCGGCTTTCAGGATACGTGGGCGCCGGCAATTCGCGCGAATGCAAACTTCCTCGCGCAATCGGGAACGCTGGATGGACTGCACGACATGAAGCGCGGGCTCGTGCTCGAGGCCACCCCGACCATGACCGCCCATGCAGACCGGTCACCAACCCTCGGCAATGGGCGTGACTATCAGCAGACGGGCGATCTCGGCGGTGATCTCCGATGGGGCATCAGGCAGAACCTCACGCTCAACGGAACGATCAATCCTGATTTCTCGCAGGTCGAAGCCGATGTCGGCCAGGTCCTCCTCAACGAGCGGTTCGCCCTATTTTATCCGGAGAAGCGACCGTTCTTTCTCGATGGATTGGAGCTGTTCGACAGCCCGAATCAACTGATCCACACTCGCCAGATCGTCGCGCCGCTCGGCGGCGTCAAGCTCACCGGAAAACTTGGCGGGACCAACATCGCATCGATGATCGTGGCGGATGGCCGTCAGTACTCGTGGCAGGACCGGCACTCGCCGTTGTTCGGCGTGTCGCGACTGCGATACGACTACGGCTCGAGCAACACAGTGGGCGCGGTCCTGACGACGCGCGAAGATGGCCCCAACTACTCGCGCGTTGCCGCAGGGGATTTTCGGTTCTACCACTCGAAACTTTATTTCGCGCAGTTCCAGGCAGCGAGCTCGTGGACGGACAGCCTGCGCAGGCGCGTGAAGGGATCGATTCTTCAAGGTGACTGGGATCGAACCGGACGCGCATGGGGCTTTCACTACACGCTTCGATCGCTGGACCCCGGGTTCAAGGCCGCCGCCGGTTTCGTGAACCGCACAGGAATCATC
>DASWDV010000276.1:0-4867 GCA_036395075.1 Gemmatimonadaceae bacterium
CGTCGGAGCGCACGGTCCACGAAATTGCGCACCTTCTCCTGTTCCGCTGTCGGCCAGCTCAGAAAAGCGGCGAGTGGAAGCGCGGCGAGAACCTGAACCGCGTCGCGCCGACTCATGTCCTTATTGAAGCCGAGTTCTTCCTTGTTCAAAGCCTGCTCCGGGACGGCGCTTTCTTCGAGGCCGTCATCGCGTGAAGTGCTCATCAGATCGTCCCCCGCTTCCGTTCGTTCGCAATGAATTCGCTCGTCCGCATCGCGAGCGCCAGAATCGTCCAGGTCGGGTTCTTATCTGCCTGCGATACGAATGGCCCGCCATCGGTCACGAAGAGATTTTTTACATCGTGGGCCCGGCAGTTGGGATCAACCACGGATTTCGATGCGTCAGCGCCCATCCTCGTAGTTCCCAGCTCGTGAATGATTTCACCGCCTCTCGCGATGCCGTACCCTTTGGTCTTGTCCGGCATCGCACTGAACACCTGGCCGCCCATTTCATCGACCAGCGCACGGAAAGTTTGCTGCATGTGGCGCACCTGGTTGTACTCGTGCTCGGTCCACTCCCAGTGGAATCGAAGGACCGGAATCCCGTACTTGTCCTTCATCGCGGGATCGATCTCGCAATAACTCTTGTCATTGGGGATCATCTCGCCACGCCCGGCGAAGTACACCTGCGCGCCGTAGTAGCGGCGATAATCTTCTTTCAACGACTTCCCATAGCCACCACCGCCGGGATAGCGCTGGATTCCGCCCATGAATCCGTAACCGGGCGGATTGAGCCCGCCGCCCACTTCGATGTGGTAGCCGCGCGGGAAGTCGAGCTTCTTGTTGTCGATCCACCAAGGCATGTAGATGTGGTTTCCGCCAACGCCGTCTTCGTTGTGCGGAACGTGATCCACCATCTTGGGGATGAATCCGGAGACGTCAGTCCCCGTCGTATCGGTGAGATACTTCCCGACAACTCCACTGCTGTTGGCGAGTCCGTTCGGAAATTTTGGAGACTTCGAATTGAGAAGTAGTCGCGCCGTCTCGCATGCGCTTGCCGCCAGCACTACGACCCGCGCATCAGCGTGCCTTTCGGCGCCGGTCTGCGTGTCGATGTAATTCACTCCGCTCGCGAGTCCACGATTATTGACGGTCACCTCGTGCGCCATTGCGTGCGTCACCAGCGTGAGACGACCAGTTTGTTGGGCTGGCGCGAGAAGGACGTTGGTCGAGGAAAAGTTGGAGTTGGTTCTGCATCCGCGGTTGCACTGTCCGCAGTAGTGACACGCCATGCGCCCGTTGTGGGGCTTCGTGATAATCGAGAGACGCGAGGCTATACACGTGACGTTCAGTCGATCAGCCGCATCCTTGATCATCAGCTCGTAACAGCGCGGCGGCGGGGGCGGCAGAAAATATCCTCCCGGATGGTTCCGCAGGTTGTCGTTGTTGCCGAAGATTCCAATCAGTTTGTCGATGCGGTCGTAGTACGGTGCGAGATCGGAATAGCCAATCGGCCAATCGTCGCCAAGGCCGTCGCGGCTTTTTGCCTTGAAGTCGTCGGGACCGAATCGCAGCGAGATACGCCCCCAGTGATTGGTGCGGCCGCCGACCATTCTCGCCCGCCACCACCTGAACTCGGTCCCTTCCGCCTGAGTGAATGGCTCGCCCTGCAGATCCCATCCGCCGATGCAAGCGTCGAATTCGCCGAAGGGGCGGTCCGTTGTGGAGGCTCCGCGCCGGGGCGACTCGTACGGCATCTTCAGCATCACGGAATCCTTCGTGTTGTCCCACGGCCCGCCGGCCTCGAGCAGCAACACGTTAGCGCCCGCGCGCGTGAGCATGTAGGCAGCCATTCCGCCACCGGCACCGGAACCGACGATGCAGACGTCGTAGTTCTTTCGCTGCGCGGTTGGAAGACGCGTGGAGGATGGGGCACTCAGAGTCATCGCAAGTCCGGCGTTGAGGACACGAGAAAGTAAGACCGGCCGCGCAAAGGCACTAGGCCCGGCGGATATCATTTTTGTGTTGCGACGGATAAAGCTCCTCGGCTGGAAATCAATGCCGAAATTCGACGCAAAAACGTGACTTCGCGGGGCGGAAAACCGTCTTCTTACCGAGCGAACTACTGACGCCCAACCCCCTCGCGCGTGCCCATGCAATACACAAGTGACAGCGCGAATCTGTACCGCATCGAGACGACTCGAAAGGCGGTCATTCTGACGATGTTGAGCGGCGAGGAGCTCCGGGGGAGCGTCTTCATCCACTTCTCCTCGTACCGCCCGTTCGAGCTCGAAGACGTGTCCGAGCTGTTCAACGCCGACGCTCCCTTCCTGCCGCTGGAGCTCGAGAACTCCGAAGTCATTCTCATCTCGAAAGAGCGCGTCGCCGAAGTCGCGGCGGACCGCGGCGAGAATGCATCCGACCAGATCCCACGCGTCGGACCGATTCCGACCGCGCTTCTCCAGATACTTCTCATTGGCGGCGAGGTCCGACTTGGCTCCATCCAGTTGGAGGCGCGGCCTGACCGGGCCCGCGTGCTGGACTATCTGAACGCGCTGACCTCGCGCTTTCTCACGCTCTATACATCAAACGAAGCGCGCCTGATCAATCGTTCGTTGATTGACCGGGTTCGCCCACTGGACTGATATGGCCCAGCTAGATCGCTTTCTCAATCTTCTCGTCACCAACAAAGCGACCGCGCTCGTCCTCTCGGAGGGCGATGTCGCGACCGTGACGATCAAGGATTCCCCGCGCCCGGTGATGAAGCAGCCACTCACGAGCGCGCAGATCCTGACGCTCATTCGCGAGATCGCTCCTCCGACCCATCCGCACTCGCTCGATGCAAAGGGCTCGGTACGCTTCGAGTACTCGTGCAGCGAGGGCACGTTCGAGGTGTTGCTCACCCAGAACGGGAAAATAGCGGCGCGCATTGAGCCACGGTCGCCCTCCCCTGCTTCGGCGCCCGCGTCAGTTGGGAGCAAAGCTCCCGGAGCTGATGCTCCACGCGCTGCAGCTCCGAGCGCCGACGTTCCGCGCGTTGAACCCGTCCGCGCCGAGACGCCCGTTGTTCCAGCAGCACGCGGCGCGCCGAGCGGCAACCGCATGCTCGACAGGATCGAGAACCTCCTGCGCACGCTCGTCGGGAACAAAGCGTCGGATCTGCACCTCCGTGCGGGATCGCCGCCAATGCTGCGCGCAAGCGGCGAGATCGCTCCGATTCCGGGCGAGCCCGTTCTATCCTCCGACGAGATCGACGCAATGCTGGGCACGGTGATGCTCGACCAGAACCGAATCGAGTTCAAGGAAATCAACGACACAGACTTTGCCCACGAGATTGCCGGCGTCGCTCGCTTCCGCGGAAACGCGCTCCGTGACCGCAAAGGGTCCGGCGCCGTCTTCCGTGCCATTCCGGCGGCGGTCGTCACGGTCGACCAAATGGGCATTTCCCAGGAGGTGCAGCGACTCTGTCATCTCACCAAGGGACTGGTCCTCGTGACAGGCCCAACGGGTTCTGGAAAGTCGACGACGCTTTGCGCGTTGATAGACCTTATCAATCGGACCCGCTCCGACCATGTGATCACGATCGAGGATCCGATCGAGTTCGTCCACGAGAGCAAGAAGTGTCTCATCACGCAGCGGCACGTCGGCGTCCATACGTCGTCGTTCAAGCACGCTCTGCGCGCAGCGCTCCGCGAAGATCCGGACATCGTGCTCGTCGGCGAGCTGCGCGACCTGGAGACCGTATCGATGGCAATCGAGACGGCCGAAACCGGCCACCTAGTCTTCGGAACGGTTCACACGTCGACGGCAGTAAGCACGGTGGACCGCGTCATCGACCAGTTTCCGCCCGACCGACAGGCACAGATCCGCGTGATGCTCTCCGAGTCGCTGAAAGGCGTCATCTCGCAGGTGCTCTGCAAGAAGATCGGTGGTGGTCGCGTTGCCGCGCGCGAGATCATGCTATCGACGCCCTCGGTGTCGAACCTGATTCGCGAAGGCAAAACCTTCCAGCTGCCGTCGGTACTCCAGACGTCGCGCCGGCTGGGAATGGTGACGATGAACGACGCGCTGATCGAGCTCGTCGACTCGAAGCAGGTCGAGCCGCAGGAAGCCTACCTCAAGGCGACCGACAAAGTCGGCATCCTGAACATGCTCAAGCAGCGCGGTAAGGACGTCAGCTTCGCGGATGCGGACGATGCGCGGGCCGCTGGAGCGGCTGCTGAACCGCCGGCGAAGGCCGCGGGGCGACGGTAGCGCTGCGACGAGGAATACTGCCGCAGAGGCACTCCTACTAAAGGGGCGAGGTGCGAGGTGATAGGCGCGAGCAATGAGGTCAAACTCCTCGCTCCTCGCACCTATCACCTCGCACCTCGCCCCTTTTTTGATCTGCCTGGACTTTACTCCAGGACGTGCTGCGCGCCAGCACTTGCCCGGGTGTGCCGGACAAGCGCCAAAAGTGGAATAAGAGCCAGTATCAGTGCCGCACTCAGGATGTAAATGCGACTATACGCGATGACGCTCGCCTGGCCCATCAGCTCTCGATCGAGTATCTCGAGTGCGCGCTGCCGGGCGGTCCACTGGTCCGCTCCCCGCGCGACCAGCGCGCGGGTCAACATGTCCACTCTGCCAATCGTCGCTGCATCTCCAACCGAAAGATGCTCGGCGAGAATGGCGCGGAATTGGGCTGTGTAGTGAGATAGCAAGGTCGCGATCGCCGCAATCCCCAGCGAGCCGCCGAGCTGGCGAAAGAAATTATAGAGCCCGGTGCCCTGCGGGAGCTCCCGCGTACTCAGCTCGGCGAGCGTAATCGTCGTGAGTGGAACGAACATCATTCCCAGCCCTACGCCGCGCATGATCAGGGACCAGAAGAAATCCGTGCCGCCGCTCTC
>DASWDV010000277.1:0-7114 GCA_036395075.1 Gemmatimonadaceae bacterium
CGCCGCTGGCCGCGTCGGTCCGATTGTTATCGGCGACAGCGGAGCCGACCACCACGACGCCGTCGACAACGGTGGGGGGCGAGGTCTCCTCGTATTCACTCGCAAAATCCGGTGGGTTCCTCAGCCCATCGCGAAGTCGTACGGTACCCTGGTTCCCAAAATCAGTGCAGGGTGTCCCGGTCGCGGCGTCGAGCGCGATGAGACGAGTGTCTATAGTTGCGACGAAGATGCGCAGGGAGCATCGGTGTCCCGGCGGGACGGTGTTGTCGAGCAACAGTGCGACACCACGGTTCGCAAAGTCGCCGTACCTAATCGTGCGATCGACTTGCGGATCGTATCGCCAGCGCGTTAATCCGGTGACCGGATCCAGCGCGAAGACCCTGCCGAGTGGGGTGCTCAGATACATCGTGCCACGAAATACCAGCGGCGTGACTTCGAGGGCCGTCGGCGAGCGCGTCGAAAACTCGCTTGCGCCTTCGCCGGTGTGAAAGCGCCATGCGACCGCGAGCCTCGAGACGTTGCTCGTATCGATCTGGCGAAGTGGCGAGTGACGGTCGCCGTACGGAGTGCGGCCGTAACTGGGCCAGTCCGATTCCGACGCAACGATCGTCGGTGCGGTTACACGGCCGAACTGGTCCACACAATACCCGATACTGCTGCATTGCAGAAAAATTGTGACTGTTCTCTGATGGCGCGCGCAGGCGACGCCAAGAAAAGCCAACCCGATCCACAAGGGCCTCGAAATCATGCGGAGAAGATACGGGCCTGGGCGGGCCAGATAGAGCTTGACTTCTCGCTCGAGGGCTTATAACCTTAAATCCGGATGAACGGATTGAGCATTTGAACTCGCCCGCCCTTTTTGGGCATATGACCGCCCTCGCCGACCCGACGAGGAGCCGGCTCCTGCTCGCGCTCGAGCGTAACGAGCTCACGGTAAACGAGCTCACGTCGATCCTTCAGCTACCACAATCGACGGTCAGTAGACACCTCAAGATGTTGAGCGCCGAGGGTTGGGTGGAGGCGCGCGCGGCGGGAACGAGCCGCCACTACCGCATTGCGTCCGACGCGCTCGATCCAGCCAGTCGAGGGCTCTGGCATATCGTGCGCGACGAAGTCATGCACACCAGCGCCGCCGAACAGGACGCGCGCCGAACCCAAGCGGTGTTGGCTGAGCGCAGCACGCGGTCGCAGCAGTTTTTCTCGACGTCGGCCGGTCAATGGGACAGAATGAGGCTCGAGTTGTTCGGCCGTCGCGCCGATGTCGCGCTGCTCGGACTTCTCGATGAGTCATGGATCGTGGCTGACCTTGGTTGCGGGACCGGAGCGATTACCCAGGCGCTCTCGCCATTCGTGGAGCACGTTATTGCCGTCGACGAATCCAACGCGATGTTATCGGCCGCTAAAAAGCGGCTGCATGGAGCCGAGAATGTCGACATCCGGAACGGCCGCCTCGAAGCGTTGCCGCTCGCCGACGCCGAAGTCGATGTCGCGCTTCTTTTCCTGGTGCTCCACTACGTCGCGGATCCCGCGCGAGTAGTCGAAGAGGCTGCTCGCGTCGTGAAACCCGGTGGCCGCCTTCTCGTTCTCGACATGATGCCGCACGATCGCCAGGATCTCCGACAGACGATGGGACACGTCTGGCAGGGTTTCGACCCCGCCCTACTCGAGGGATGGATGCAGTCGGCAGGTCTACAGCATTTTCGCTATAACCCGTTGCCACCCGATCCTGAAGCAAAGGGTCCGATGCTCTTCGCCGCGTCGGCAAAACGAGGCGCGGTTGCAGCGAAGAGCAGCTCGCGCAAGAAAGCGGACTCGGTTCCGCTCATGAAAACCGCCTGACCCAACACTGACTTCAATGGAGCACACAGTGAGCACGATCGCAGAACCGATGAACGCATTCACCGCGGCAGTCGAAGCCGGGCGAGAGCCGTACAAGGTGAAGGATATTTCGCTGGCGGAATACGGCCGCAACGAGATTCGCCTCGCTGAGCACGAGATGCCGGGCCTCATGGCGCTGCGTGCCGAGTATAAGGGCAAGCAGCCGCTCGCGGGCGCGAAAATCATGGGCTCTCTGCATATGACGGTGCAGACAGCTGTTCTCATCGAGACCCTCACGCAGCTTGGCGCCGACGTGCGATGGGTATCGTGCAACATCTTCTCGACGCAGGATCACGCAGCCGCCGCGGTCGTCGTCGGCAAGAACGGAACGATGAGCGACCCGCAGGGAACTCCAGTCTTCGCCTGGAAAGGCGAGACGCTCGAAGAGTATTGGTGGTGCACCGACCAGGCTCTCGTCTGGCCTGACGGCTCGGGCCCGAATCTGCTGCTCGACGACGGCGGAGATGCGACCCTGCTCGTTCACAAAGGTGTGGAATTCGAAAAGGCCCGCCGCGTTCCCGAATTCGATCCGGACAAGGACGCAGAGGAGTACGGCATCATCCTTAACCTTTTGCGCCGCGAGCTCGAGAAGGACCCCCAGCGCTGGACGCGCATGTCGAAGGATCTACGCGGCGTCTCGGAAGAGACGACGACCGGCGTGCACCGACTCTACCAGATGATGGAAGCGGGGACGCTTCTCTTCCCCGCGATCAACGTCAACGATTCGGTGACGAAGTCGAAATTCGACAATCTCTATGGCTGTCGGCACTCACTGACCGACGGCATTCTCCGCGCATCTGACGTAATGCTCGCCGGGAAGGTAGCCGTGATTTGTGGTTACGGCGACGTCGGCAAGGGCTGCGCCCAGGCGCTCAAGGGGCAGGGCGCGCGCGTAATCATCACCGAGGTCGATCCGATCTGCGCGCTGCAGGCCGCAATGGAAGGCTATCAGGTGACGACGCTCGATGAAGTCGTAAAGACGGGCGACATCTTCGTCACGGCAACCGGCAACAAGAACATCATCACCGCCGATCAAATGGCACAGATGAAGGATAAAGCGATCGTCGGCAACATCGGCCACTTCGACAACGAAATCGACATGGCCGGCCTGAAAAAGACAAAGGGCATCAAGCGCGTGCAGATCAAGCCGCAGTATGACGAATATGTCTTCCCCGATGGCCACAGCGTGATGATTCTCGCCGAAGGCCGCCTGCTGAATCTCGGATGCGCAACTGGTCACCCGAGTTTCGTGATGTCGGCGAGCTTCACGAACCAGGTTATGGCGCAGATCGAGCTGCACACCAACTGTGATGCGTACGAGTGCAGGGTGTACACACTGCCGAAGAAGCTCGACGAGAAAGTGGCGCGGCTGCACCTCGACAAGCTGGGCGTCAAATTGACGAAGCTGTCTGAGGATCAAGCGGATTATCTTGGCGTTCCCATCGAAGGGCCGTACAAGTCAGAACACTACCGCTATTAACCCGGAGCGAAAAGGACCATCCCCGGCTCGGTTGTTGCCCTCCGTCGACTTCGCGCCATGGCTCACTCCGAATCGTCCCTTGACACCCTCATCCCCCGACTGATATTCGACGAATGAGAAGCCCGGCACGAATCAGCTTCGAGCTGCTTGCATTTTCACTGGTCGCCGCGCAGCTCTCCTGCGGTGACTCGTCCGGGCCGGGCCGCGTTCCAGCATCAATCGACGCGAACTCTTCGGTAACGCTGACCGCGGCTCCGGGTACCGCAGTCACGGAGCTTCCGTCGGTTCTGGTTCGCGACGCAGCTGGCGCGCCGTTGAGTGGCGCTGCCGTGATCTTTGCCGTAACGAGTGGTGGCGGCGTCGTCACTGGCGCAAACGCGACGACCAATTCAGATGGCATCGCCACAGTCGGTAGCTGGACGTTGGGCACCGCTGCTGGTACCAACACATTAACTGCGACGAGCGGATCGCTTCCCCCTGTGACTTTCACCGCCAGCGGCTTCGATCCTTGCACAACTCTGCAGGCGCATTCGCTCGGGTCCACGACGAATGGGCAGCTTTCGTTGTCGGATTGCAAGCTCTCTGATGGCAGCTTCGCGGACCTGTACGCGGTCACTACTCCGGCCACCGGCACCTACGTCTTCAATCAAACGTCCCCGACGTTCGACACCTATCTCTTCCTGCTCACGTCAGCGGGGACTGTAATCGGGGTCAACGACGATTTCGGAGCGGCCAATACGTCGGTTATCAAGGCGATTCTTCCCGCCGGGGCATTCGCCGTCGCCGCCAATTCGTACGATGCCAACATCACCGGAAGTTATACGCTGTCCTCTTCGACCTCGACGGCGCCGATAACGAACTGCGAGGATGTGTTCGTCTTTCCCGGGATAAGTTCGGACCAGGCGCTACAGACGTCCGACTGCACGGCAACCGCCACCGGGTTCTTGTCGGATGACTATCTGATCTTTCTCGCCGTCGGCCAATCATTGACGGTGTCGATGACATCGACAGTCGTAGATTCGTACCTCGAGCTTTATACGAATGGCAGTCCGCCGGCGCTTGTTGCTTCCAACGACAGCAAGGACGGCACCTCGCTGAACGCGCAGTTTGTCTATACGGTGCCTTCGACCGGATTCTACTTCATCAAGGCGCGTTCGACGGCCGCCGGTGTAACCGGCCCGTACACGATCACAGTTCAGTAGTCGTACCGCTATTTCTTTTTGGCGCCGGAGTCCAGCGCGAAAAACGGGGACCGGACGACCGGCCGGTTCTGATCGTACGAGCGTCTCGTCAGCAACGCCACGGTACTATCGCGCCCGAGCCATCGATCAACGGCCGCTGAATCGAGCAGCTTGTACCGGCGGGCGAGCTCCGCACGGTACCACTCAGCCCCGAGCAGAGGCTCAGTGACGATGGTGACGTCCTTTCGCGTCCCTTCCGCCTGCTGCAGGTACCAGAGCGGATAGGTGTCGTTGTCGCCCAAAGCCAACAGCACGCCAGATGGCGGAACCTTCGCGAGCATTTCGGATTCGTCGAGTCGCGCACGCGCTTCCACCGGATCGGTTCGACGGTCGACAGCCGACCAGTTCAGAATCGCCGGGGCGAACGGCAGGACCATCGCCAACACGCTGAACGGCGGGATTAGGCGACGCGAAACGCGAATCGCGCCGAATCCCGCCCACAGTCCCCAGCAGATGAACGCCCAGAAAAAGAAGTAATCCCTCTCGCGCGCTTCGTGCAGCGCACCCGCTGGAAGAATTCCTGCTCCGAACGATGGTCCTGCCTTCAGATTGAGGTAAAGGACGACCCCGAGCGACGCGACGACGAACAGCACCGCAATGGCTCGCCAGCTGCGTCGGTCGATACTGCGGTGCGCGAGAAATCCGTAGACACCGACGAGACCGTAAAGGACGGTGATCGGCGTTCTCCACCAGCTCGGCGGAGCGTCTGGCGCGAGACCCTTCGCGAACTGCCAGTCGGCGTACTCGAAGACGTTTCCGAGCTGTAGATAAAACGGGGCCTGTCGCGGCCACAACGCGGGCACGTCGTACTGCCGCCTGAAGATCACGTCGATGAGCGATCCGAACGTTGACGGATTCCCCTGGTTGATCGCCGGATCGTGGCGCGCACGGATCAGGAGAAAAAGGACGCACGTCATGCCGACAAGAGCGACGAGAACGGACCCGCGCAACAATTTCGCAAACGAGTGCGCTTCGCGCCGGCCATCGACGTAGCGTCTTCCTACAGGAACCGCGAAATAACCATCGCTCGTGCTGAAAACGAGCAGGATCGCGCTCGGCACCACGAGTAGCGCGATCAGATGGAGTGACCACGACAGTCCGGCGAGATAAGCAGCGAGGAGTGCCCACCGGGCATCAGAATTCTGGCCGGCCCGATCGGCCGCCCACAGCATGATACAGCCGAACAACAGCGCCACGGCGTACACTTCGGTTTCGGTCGCATTCAGCCACACGGTCGACATCAGGCCCGCCGTCAGCCCCGCCGCGGTTGCAGCGAACCCGTCCTCCGTCCATTTGGCGAACAAACTGGTCAGGATCCCAAATCCGAACGCGGTGCATCCCGCGGAGAGCAGGTTTACGGCGCGTGCAAAGCCGAACGCCGAAGCGAACAGCATGCTCCAGACTCTGCCGAGCAATACGTAGAGCGGGGTACCGGGCGGATGCGGGATGCCAAGCGAATGAATCGCAGCGAGGAACTCGCCCGAGTCCCAGCGCGTGACGCCCGGAGCAAGGGTGAGCATGTAAACGAAGAGCAGCAGCACGGCGGTCGTCCAACCCGGCGAAGGAAACCGTCTTATCGGAGGGGCCTCGAGGAAGAGTACGGAGTCAAAATTAATTCAGCGGCTCGTGAGTTGCCCTACCGGTTGGTCGTTGACATTGTCCGTCAGGCGCGCACCGCCCCGCGGGAGGACTTACGTACGCGATCAGTCACGCCTCAGCAGCACTCGTTCTCAAGAGAAGGTTTCCGAGAGTCGGGCTGTGGCCGCTGCTCATCTCCGTCCAACTGGTAGAATTGCTCTGGATTCTATTCACCTACCTCGGAATCGAACACTTCAAGGCAGCTCCGAATGCTATCCATCTGGATTTCCTTCCCTACTCGCACTCCGTTTTCACCGGAGCGTTGCTCGCCGCGATCGTTTGGGGCATGGCCAAGTCAGTGCATCGCACCAACGTTGGCATCGCACTCGCGCTTGGCATCCTGTCTCACGTATTGCTGGACATCATTCAGCACGAGCCCAACATCAGCGTGCTGCCGATCGCATGGGGCCCGCGGCTAGGATTGAACCTGCAGGCGTATCCGCTCGCCGATTTTGTGGTGGAGCTGGCTTTCTGCCTGGCGTGCTGGAAAATCTTTGACGGCTCGCGCGGGCTCCTGGTCGGGATCGTCATCTTCAACCTGATCAACATTCCACTGATGTTCCCGCGATCGGGCGCATTCATTCCGGTAATGGAGCATCGCAATCTGCTGCCGACGTTGATCCTGATTCAGGTGGTGGCGACCTGGCTGGTGGTGTGGTCGCTAGGCAAAGACACGGTCGTCCACGAAGAGGCTTTCTGACTGCCATTGCGGCTATTCCGTGACGAGCTCCGACGCCGCGGGCGTTAGCGCCCACGCAGCATCGAGCGCGAGCCGGTTCGGCCGCACGCGATGCACCCGGAATATTCGCGCGCCCGCGAAGAACGCGACGACGTTGACTCCGACAGTAGTCATGTCGCGGTCGTCATTCGAGATCGA
>DASWDV010000278.1:0-1629 GCA_036395075.1 Gemmatimonadaceae bacterium
CCCCCAAATGGCGCCCCTGGGTCCTCGACGAAGTCGACTCCCGTCCCTTCTTCAGGAAAGCCCTGGACCTCGGCATCAACTTCTTCGACACCGCCGACATGTACTCGGTGGGCGTGAGCGAAGAGGTCACCGGGCGTGCGCTGCGAGAGATGGCCAAGATGGAAGAGATCGTCCTCGCCACCAAGGTCCATTTCCCGATGGCGGATGCCCCGAATATGAGCGGCATTTCCCGCAAGCACATCGTCCAGGGATGCGAAGCCAGCCTGCGCCGGCTCGGGGTCGAGACAATTGATCTTTATCAGATCCATCGGTTCAAAAGCAACGTACCGATAGATGAGACACTGGCGGCGCTCGACCACCTCGTTCATCAGGGAAAAGTGCGTTATATCGGCGCCAGCTCGGGATACGCGTGGCAGATGGCGCGCGCACTCGGCACATCGGAGAAGCATGGCTGGGCACGCTTCGTCTCCATGCAGAATCACTACAACCTCGTCTATCGCGAAGAAGAGCGAGAGATGATTCCACTTTGCATCGAGGAAGGCATCGGCGTCGTACCATGGTCGCCTCTGGCGCGCGGGCGACTGGCGCGCACCACTCCCTCCCCGTCGTCGGGGACCACTCGCGCCGACAGCGACACCTACGCCGTCGATTTGTACGATTCGCCATCGGATCAGAACGTGATCGAGGCCGGCCGACGAGTCGCCAAAGAGCTCGGCGTCGCGCCATCCGAGGTGGCGCTGGCCTGGCTGCTACAGAAGCCCGGAGTGTCGGCGCCAATCGTTGGCGCGACGAAGATCGAACATTTGGAGAGCGCGGTGCGAGCGCTCGATGTCAAACTCAGTCCCGAGCACGTCCGCATGCTGGAAGAGCCGTATCAGTCACATGCCGTAAGGGGGCACTGAGGAACGTCAGGCGAGGCCTGAAACGTGCGCCGACACTTGATGACATCGCCAGGTCGGGCATGACCGAGCCGCAGCGTCCGGACATCTCGCGCCAGTCACCGTGGAAATTGCTCGGCCGCGCCCTTTTGCTCCGCTGCCCGAACTGCGGCGGTCGAGGATTGTTCACCGGGTTCTTCAACGTGAAGGAACGCTGCCCCACTTGCGGGATGCTGCTCGAGCGCGGCGAGTCAGACTACTTCCTTGGAGCGTACACCGTCAATCTCATCGCGGTGGAGGGCCTGCTGGCGCTGGCATTTGTCGTGGTGATGTACTTCACCTTACCAAATCCACCCTGGGACGCACTCGAGTACGGCGGGATCGTTCTTTCGATAATTGGCGCGGTGCTCTGCTATCCGTTCGCCAAGACCACCTGGCTTGCCGTCGATCTCGTGTTCCGGCCGCCACATCGCGAGGATTTCATCACTCGCGTCAAATAGCTACTCTCCGACCGCGTAGTTCTCCGACGGCGACGGCAGCTCGGCGACGTTGACGTCGATTGGCAGGCGTACACCATTGTGGGTCTCGACTACGTCGAGGAGTCCCTGCCAGACCTGCGCGAACGAATGCCCGACCTCCGACGGAGCCTTGTCGGTGGCGAAGCCCTGAGTGCTGGCGATCCAGAATGGTGGATCCCTCTGCAGACCGTCGGCGACGAAAGCCTGCTTCACGTCTCTGTAAACGAGGTCCG
>DASWDV010000279.1:0-2931 GCA_036395075.1 Gemmatimonadaceae bacterium
CGCTGAATGGCGTGATTCTTTCACGCGTGATCCGCTCAGTGCACTCGAACCGCGAATTGGGGGGTGGCGAATGCCGCATAATCGGTGGAGGCAAAAAACGCGACTGTTAACGAGAATCGCGCCGGCGTTTCTGAACGCGGCGCTAGCCGCGTGCGGCGGGGATTCGACGGCACCGTCTCAGCCGCTCGCGGGCAGCTACACGGCGTCCGCTTTCATGACGACGGGCGCCTCGGGTCAGACAAACCAGCTCCTGATCGGCAGCACGCTGCAGATCACGCTCGCGAGTGACGGCTCGACTACGGGCCATCTGCATCTCGCCGCGTCGGGCGCGTTCGCGGCACGGGACGATGACATGGCCGGGACGTGGACGACGAACGGCAACGTGGTCAACTTCCACCAACCGGCCGACACGTTTGTCCGCGACATGAATTTTGTGTTGGATCCGATCGCGACCGGCGTGTGGGACCTCGTCGGCGATCAAAACTTTTCAGGAACGCGGATTCAGCTGACTCTGAGTCGCCTCGGGACTCTGTGAGCTAGCCTGTTTTCTTGAGCGCGCGCTTCTCGCGCAGCGCGATCAAATCGGCCGGCGGCATCGACGGCACGATCACTCCTCCGTCGGGCACCGGCACGCGCAGAACGAAAATCCGGTCACGCGTGCTCTTCCGGAATCCTTTGCCCTCGTAGATGCGGTTGATGAGAATCCGCCGCACGATCACCATCACCGTGACGAGGGTCGGCAGCGCGACGACGAGACCGAGCGGCCCAAGCAGCTTACCAATGACCAGAACCGACGTGATCGTGAGAACCGGCGGCATGTCGATCTTCTTCGACATGACGAGCGGAGAAACGAGATTCCCCTCGATCAGATGAATCACCACGCCGAGCAGGAGCACGTAGATTGCGCGCGTTCCGCCACCGGGTGAGCCAAGCACGAACAGCGCTGGCAGGGTTGTCGACAAGAGCGTTCCGAAGAACGGAACCACCGCGACAAGACCCGTGAATACTCCGAACGTCAGCCAGTAGGGAACGCCGAGTATGTAGAGACCAGCCGCGGTCAGCGCGGCGAGGAAGGTCATCGTCAGGAGCTGGCCGACGATGTAGGCGCGCAGCCCATCGGCGAGATCCCGCAAGACGTCGCGCACCAGATCGCGATGAATCGGCGGAAAGAGCGCGATGAGCCACTCCCTGTACACGCCGGGCTGGAGAGCGAGATAGATGCTCATCACGATGACCGCGAAGCAGTCGATCAGTACGTGCACGAACGACAGCACCCTCGGCACAAGTAGTTGTGCCTGACCCGCGAGCTGATCGTACACTGCGCTGATGAGTGGATGCTCGCCCGGCTTCCAGACGTCGTGCATCGCTGGGAACCGCGCGACGAAATGATCTATGCCCGTCTCCCACGCCTCGATGTATTGGGGCATCACGACTATCAACGCTCGCGTCTGCTCCACCACTGGCGGCAGCAGAATCGCAAACAGGCCGAGCAGAGCGGCCGCGGTCCCGAAAATGGAAAGGAAGAACGCGATCCTTGGCGGGACTTTCCCCTTCTCGACGAGGAGATCTCTCACCGCACCGAGGTACAGCGAGATGAGGATAGCGATGAAGAGGAGGAGGAAGACGTCGGCCGTCGCTCCCAACATCCAGAGGAGCAACAAAGTCAGAATTACGCCGGCGAGAATCGGCGCTACTCTGGCCCTCCCACCCGGAGCGACGGCGCTAGCCAATGCTACTTGTTCTCGTCGTGGATCTCTTCGACCTCGACGGCTTCCTCTTCGGGAAGCTGACCGGCGCCGAGCGCCTTGTTATTCAGCTGAGTTCCCGCGGGCAAGACTCCCATCTTCTGCTTCAGCTGAATCAGCAGCATCTCGGCGGACTGGTTTCCCCCGGCCGCTTCGAGTCGCTTGAAGTCGTTCGCCAGCTTGTCGCCTGAGAACTCCTCTTCGATCTCAGCGCTCGCTCTCACCTTGCGCTCGTTCGCGTCGATCTTCTCCTCCATTCGTGCGAAAGCCTCGAAGGCCGATTTCTCCGAGATGTGGGACATCGTCTCGTTGATGCGCTTCTGCGCATCCGCGCGCCGCTGCTTGGCGAGGAGGAGATTCTTTTTGCGATTCGCCTCTTCGATGTTGTCGTTGAGGCTGCGCAAAGAATCCTTGAGACGATCGGTTTCCTGCTTGTGCGCCTGCCAGGTGAGGTTGAGCTGGTCGCCGCGTGACATGTGCTCGCCGCGGCGAATGAGCGCCTGCTTGGCGAGCTCGTCCTGATTCTGCTGGACCGCCAGCATCGCTCTCCGCTCCCAGTCCTCCGCTTCCTTTAGCTCCTGCCTGGTCTGGTCCTGGAGGCGCTTTTCATCGGCGATGGCGGCCGCGACCTGCTGCTTCGCCTTAACGAGCTGCGAGCGCATGTCGAGAATGATCTGGTTGAGCATCTTCTCGGGCTGCTCGAACTCGGAAATCACCGCGTTGACGTTCGAGCGGAAGAGCATCGCGATTCTGTCGAAGATATTCATAAATAGGAGTAGGGAAGGTTCTCTAAACTTACAAGTGACGCGTTGCGGGTTGCGAGTAGCACGGTTGCCTGTTCCCGGTGAACGGCGGTGCGAACTTTTCGAAGTGGCGTCTATGAAACAATCAATTGCGGTTGCTCTTACCGTAGATGGCGGGCCGACAAGTTCGCACCGCAGTTAACCGGCAACCGGGAACTGTGCTACCGACAACCCACAACGCGTCACTTCTAGGCTCTCGTCGAACCTTCAAAGTCCTGCTCGAACCTCCCGGCGAAAGTACACATTTCACCAGCTCTTAACTAGATAATATCAGCCGTCCGACCTCTTGATCTGATACAGCCGCTCCTTTGCCAACCGACGCCCCGTCGGCGTCGCCGCAAGTCCGCCACCTGCCGTCTCGCGGTATCGAACATCCATCTCAC
>DASWDV010000280.1:0-7693 GCA_036395075.1 Gemmatimonadaceae bacterium
ACGCCAATAGGGCTCCAAGGCGCCGGAGGTCGCCTGCGTCAAACGCGGCGAGCGCTTCGGTAAAGCGAGGGTGCGTCTTGAACTTCGCCACATGCTTTGCCGCGTCGACGTCGCGTTTGAGACGCGCCCAACTGGGGAACCCGTATTCGCGCGCGATGACGAGCTGCGCGTCAGCGAGGGGGAGCGGACGATCGAGTGCCTCGCTTAGCGGACGACCACGCAGACTCTGATGATGCGCGATGATGCGCGCGGCGGCAGAGGACTTTCTAGCGGCGTGATCACGTCGAAGCTCCTTTGCCTGGAGATTGACCTGCGCGAGGCTGAGCCGTGACGGCAACGCACGGGTCGGCATAGATGCGCTCCTTTCGAACTGATGCCACCGTCAAGGACGGCGAACTACAAATAAGACTACCCGCTCGGAGCCGTCGGCTGGCCGGCCGATGGCTCCGAGCAATGTAGTCTTCTGTTGCGGTTAGCGAACTTAGGTCAATGGCTTGTACTTATACCCGTACGCCCCGCCTTTCGACGAAGTGATTTTGAACTTCGCCGTCGCCTTTGGCGCAACCGGCCCAACGCTCGTTGTCTGGGTATCGATCACCGCGCCGCTCTTGTCGACGAAATCGACGCTCAAATTGTAGGTCTTGGACGTCTTGTCACGGTTCTCGATCGTTCCCGCCAGCGTCGTCGCGTCCGCGCGTCGGGTGAACTCGTTGACCACCAGCTTCACCGTCGCGTTCTCCGACTTGTTGTTGAAGTAAACGAGGGAGTCGGTGTAGATCTTCTGCAGCTTCTTGTCCTTCGTTCCCTTGTACAGTCCCTGGTACGCGAAAGCGTAAAGCAGCGGATTGTCCGGATTGCTGGGATCCATCGACACCAGCTTGTCGATCAGCGGGAACGCCTTGGGGAACTCGTTGTTCTGGATGTACGTCGCTGCCAGGTTGTTGATGGCATCGCGCGAATAGGGGTTCTGGGCGAGCGCCGCATCGAACAGCTTGCCTGCATCGGCTTGATGCCCGGCGCGGGTAGCAACAACACCCGCATGGACGAGCGCGATCTCACCGTACTTTGCGGGGTTCGCGAGTAATGGTGCGTAAAGCGACGGAATCGATGCACTGTCGCCTGCCGCCAGGTACATGCGTGAGGCATTGTCCAATGCATCGGCGAGCAGCAGATCGTTGTTCGCGATCGCGATGTAATCCTGCCACGGCTTCATCGCCTCACGGGCCGCCGCACGCTTTGCCGCACCTGTTGCCGCATCCACTCTGTCCGATGCCGCCGAGGCCATCTCGTACATCGTCTTGGCACGAACATCGGCATAAGCGGTGTCTGTCCCGGCTGCAGCAAGGGTTTGCTTCCAGTAGTCGTTTGCCGCGGCGAGATTCTTCCGCTGACGCGCAACGGATCCGAGGACTGAGTAGGCGTATGGGGCGCTACGATCGAGCACCAGCGATCTCTTCGCGAGCATCTCCGCCGAGTCGAGCTGCCCCGCGTTCAAAGCGTTGATCGATGCGTTGAGGGCGTTGAGCCACGGCTTCTGCTGACGCCACTGCGAGATGACAGTCTTGCACTCCGGCGCTGCCTGCTCCACCGCCATGAAGGCAGAATCCGCCGCGGCGTACAGATCGATCGTCGCCGTCGGATTTGTGGTAAGCCCGAGCGCGCTCCTTGGCACCACGGCGGGCACGTTCGGCTGCATCAGATAAAGGATGTACGCTTCGCCGCGCAGGTAATTGCGCGCGGTAGGGTTGTCGGTGCCGTTGTCGACAAGCTTGAGTACCTGCTGTAGGTCGGCAGTCGGATTTCCCTTCGCCGACGCCGAGATCGCGCGCGTCATCGAGAATTGGGCTCTGGCGATGTCACCCTTGGTGTTGGCCGTCGGATCGCATTGCTGCTGTTGGCTCTGCGCCGCAAGTGGCAACGCCGCAACGGCGCCTATCGACAGCGTGGCCGCAATTCTGGTCACAAAAGCTTTCATCAAGGTTCTCCCTGACTGTTCAATGAAAAAGGGTGGGCAAACACAGTCGTTAATATACCGCGCAGCATTCTTCGTTCCCGCTGGAACGCCCACGAGCAGCCGGCCTACCTGGCGCCCTTGCCGAGGTCCTTTATGAGCTCCAGCGCGTGCCGAACGTGTGCTTCAGTCGTATGAATGTTCCCGATCGCAATGCGAAGAGCGTAACTGCCGCGAACTCGCGTGTGCGATAGATAGATCTCGCGACTTTCGACGACCTTTTTCAACAATCTGGCATTGTGGTCGTCCAGCTCCCGGCCCTTCACGCCGGCCGGACAGTGCCGGAACACGACGGTCGAGAAATTCACTTCCGCCATTCTCTCGAGCTCCGCGTCGGCATCAATCCAGTCAGCCAGACGTCGCGCGATCCGTACATGCTCACGGATCAATGAGCGAAGACCCTCGACTCCAAAATTCCGGATTACGAACCATAGCTTGAGCGCGCGGAAGCGACGTCCGAGCGCGACACCGTAGTCCATCAGATTGGGCACCCGGTCGCCCTCGCTGCCTTCGCTCACTATCAGGTAATCCGGAATGTGCTGAAACGCGCGCTTCAGCAGATCCGCTCGGCGTGTGTACAGCACGGAACAGTCCATCGGTGTGAACAGCCACTTGTGGGGATTGACCACCAGCGAGTCGGCGCGGTCGCATCCCGCGAGCACGTCACGCATCTCCGGAAGAATTGCCGCAGCGCCACCGTACGATGCGTCGACGTGCAGCCAAATCTGCCGGCCGTTGCAGATGTCCGCGATCGCCGGTACGGGATCGATTGCCGTCGTCGATGTCGTTCCGACAGTTGCGACAACAGCAAGTGGAATCCGTCCCGCCCGCCGATCGTTTTCGACAGCCTCAGCGAGTGCTTTCGCGTCCATGCGCAGCAGGGAGTCGGTGGGAATTTTGCGGAGGGCCTCGAGCCCGAGACCGAGAGTCATCATCGCCTTGTCGACGCTCGAGTGCGCCTCCTCCGAGCAATAGACCACCACCTTCGGCAGGTCGGCTCTTCCCGACATTCCCTCCTCGCGAATGCGGAGCTCGGGATGGATCTCACGCGCGGCAGCGAGCGCATAAAGCGTATTCGAAGACGCAGTGTCGCCGATGATGCCAAAAAAATTGAACGGCAATCCGAGCATTTGGCGCAGCCAGTCCAACGTCAACTGCTCGAGCTCAGTCGCGGCCGGACCCGTTCTCCACAGCATCGCGTTCACGTTGAGCGCCGCGGTCAGTGCTTCGCCGAGGACGCCGGCGCCCGTCGCGGAGTTGGCGAAATAGGCCATGAAGGCGGGATGATTCCAGTGCGTCGTCGCCGGAACTATGAGGGACTGGAAATCTTTCAGAATGGCGTCCATCGCTTCGCCGCGCTCGGGCGGAGCTTGCGGCAGTGATGCGCGCAGCTCACCCGGACGCACTGCTGGCAGGACCGGCCATTTTTCCGGCGCCTCGAGGTAATCGGCAATCCAGTCGATCACGGCGTGGCCGTGCTTCCGGAATTCGGTGGGGGACATGTCGCCCACCGGCGGCGATGGCGGGGATGGCTCCATCGGGACAAATATAGAGTCTCGAAACTAGCGAGCCGGGGCACTAAGTCTTATTTGTCCCTTAAACGCCACAATTCCGCGTCTCTATATTTCCTCCGATCCGATCTGCATCATGCTTCAACTACGAGCCGCTACCACTCACAGGCAATAATGAAGTCGGCTGGTTCCACCCCATTCGGACGAAAAGCTGTCGCGCATCTCAAGAAGGTCGATCCAGACCTGGCGAAGGTGATCGCGAAGATCGGCGTCTACAAAGGATGGCCGGCGAGCAACGGCACGCATTTCGACGCGGTGGCGCGCTCGATTGTCTTCCAGCAGCTGTCGGGCAAGGCGGCGGGAACGATCCACGGCCGTTTTCAGGGATTGTACGGCGGGCGGACACCCCTGCCGACTGAGCTCGCTTCTACCCCCGACGAGCATCTCCGCGCTGTCGGGTTGTCTCGTCAAAAATCGGCATACCTGAAGGACCTGGGCGCCCGGGTCGCATCTGGACAGCTACCGATCGAGACGCTTCACGAGCTCACCGACGAGGAAGTCATTTCGGCGCTGACTCAGGTCAAAGGCATTGGGCGGTGGACGGCGCAAATGTTTTTGATGTTCCGGCTTGGCCGACCAGACGTTTTGCCGGATCTGGACCTCGGTGTGCAGAAGGGAATTCAGAAGACATATCGTTTGAGAAAGCTTCCGACACCGGAACGCGTGAAGAAAATTGGCGCCAAGTGGGCGCCCTACCGTACCGTCGGCTCGTGGTACATGTGGCGTCTTCTCGATGCGCCAGTGCCAGTTCCACGCTCGAGCGGGGGTAGCTGATTGCTCCACTCGTTTGCTTCCCTTACGGATTATCTGACGGCGTCGAGCATGCACGAGAAAATCCGGGACCTTAGCTTGATGCTGATGTCAACCGCAAACGCCGAGCTGCAGAGAGTCGACACCCGCGCCGACGACGGCGCAATCACTCGTTGTCGTTCGGTGCTCACCGCGCTGCTCGGCGAGCCGCATCAACGTTCCTTCGATGTTCGGTTCTGGGATGGCACTGTCGATCATGGAAACAGTCCCCGTCCACCATTTACACTGGTCCTGAACCGGCCGGCTTCGCTGCGGAGAATGTTGCTTCCTCCCAATGAGATGTCTCTGGTGGAGTCATTCATCAGCGGTGACGTCGATATCGAGGGCAGTATGGAGGCAGCATCTGGTCTCGCAGAGGCAATTGGAAGCAGAGTCCGCTCGCCCCTCGCCATCGCCCGGCTGGTCGGGCTGGTGCTGGCTCTTCCCGGCAAAGCCGAAGATGATCTGAATGATGCGCGCTTTCCCGAGCGCGCGAGAAAGCTGGGGCGCCACACTCCTGTGCGCGATGCCGCCGCGATCCATTTTCACTACGACGTTGGCAACGATTTCTACAAGCTCTGGCTCGACCGGCGCATGGTTTACTCCTGCGCCTACTTCCGCTCGCCGGACGACTCGCTCGACGTCGCGCAGGAAGCAAAGCTGGACCTGATCTGTCGGAAGCTTCGTCTCAAGCCGGGCGAGCGTTTCCTCGACATCGGTTGCGGCTGGGGCGGGCTCGTCATGTACGCCGCGCAACACTACGGAGTCGATGCGACGGGAATTACGCTGAGTGAAAACCAGGCAGCGCTCGCGAAGGAGAGAATCGATAAGGCGGGACTTGCCGAGCGTTGTCGGGTGGCGATCCGCGACTATCGCACGCTGGTCGCGGGTGACGGCTACGACAAGATCGCGAGCGTCGGCATGATCGAGCACGTTGGACTCACTCACCTGCCCGTCTATTTCTCCTCCGCATTCCGCGCGCTCAAGGCCGGCGGACTCTTTCTGAATCACGGCATCGTCAGCCTCGGCGAGGCTCGTCCGAAATCAGTTGGCGAAAGAATTTTTCGGCGATTCTGGAAGGCAGATGCCTTCATCGACACTTACGTTTTTCCCGACGGCAAGCTCACCGCGGCCGACGATGTGATCGCCGCCGCCGAGGCCTCCGGCTTCGAGGTGCGGGATGTGGAGAGCTTGCGCGAGCACTATGCGATGACGCTTCGTCACTGGGTGAACTCGCTCGAGGAAAAGAGTCGCGACGCAACTGCGTTGGTAGGAACTCATACATATCGGGTGTGGCGGCTCTACATGGCTGCGTCTGCGAACGCGTTCACGAAGGCAGCGATAAACGTCATCCAGACGCTGCTCGCCAAGCCGGATGCGAGCGGTCGGACGAACATCCCTCTTACCCGTGAAGACATTTACGGAGCGGGCGCAGGCGCGCTCGCGACGGATTCGAGGGCGCCGAGAGTAGCTTGAGGGCGGCGATAATCTCAGGCGGCGCGGCGGCCGCCGCGTTCGCGTCCGCGTGCGCCAGCCCGCCACCACCACCACCGCCTCCGCCCAAGCCTGTCGTCGTCGCGGCGCCGACCGACACCGTCAGGCTGCCGCTTACAGAGCTACCTACCTACTTCGGAATCGCCGGCGGTCTTTATCCCGGAACGAGCAACTTGCCGCCGGCAATTCAGGATTCCGCGGCGAGAGCGAGTCGTAACCGAGTCAGGGCGCTGGACGTGAATGGCGATGAGAGCCCGTTCGGGAAGTTCGTGCTGATCTCGATCGGTATGTCGAACACCAGCGAGGAATGGTGCTCGAAGAGCTCGGGACCGCCGTGCACAGCGTGGAGCTTCATGGGTCGCGCCGTCGCGGATCCAACGGTGAATCGGTACTCGATGGTCGTCGTGAACGGCGCCGCGGATGGTCAGGATGCGCCGGCATGGACATCGCCGAGCTCGCCCAACTATGATCGCATCAAGGTCGGCCGTCTCGCACCGCTGGGTCTGAGCGAGAATCAGGTGGAGATTGCGTGGGTGAAGCTCGCCGATCCGCAACCCAGGACATCGCTGCCAGCGGACAGCGCAGATGCCTACGTCTTTGTCTCGAATCTCGGGCAGGTGCTGCGTGCACTGAGGGTCCGGTACCCGAACCTCCTGCTCGTTTTCGTCTCGAGCCGGATATATGGTGGATACTCGACGACCGATTGGAATCCGGAGCCGTACGCTTACGAGGAAGGATTCTCGGTGAAATGGCTCATCGAATCGCAGATCAACGAGATGCGTGGGTTGCCAGCCAGCGCGCGCGCGGGAACGCTCAACTACGCGAAGAAATCAGCGCCGGTGATTTTGTGGGGTCCGTACCTGTGGGCGAACGGAAACACGCCGCGCTCGGATGCAGTCGTCTGGGATCGCGGCGATTTCGAGGCCGATGGCGCGCATCCTTCTCAGAGCGGAGAGAGCAAAGTGGCGGCAATGTTGCTGAATTTCTTCAAGACATCGCAGTATACGAAATGCTGGTTCCTTGCGAATCAGTATTGTTTATGATGCTTTCACGTACTCACCAAACACGCCCGTGATTTGGCTCGAGGGTTTGGCGCAGTTTGCGGAAATGATACTGGAGATCGTGATTCCTGGTGCAGGTGGCAAATCAACCAAGCGTGACGAGAGCCCTTATATGCCGCTAGTGACAATCGAAGATCTACCTGATTCCGCGCGCACCTGGGTGTTCGGCAGCGATTCAACGCTCGACCAATCCGCGTCGGATTTTCTGCTGCGGGAAGTCGACCGCTTCCTGTCCCAATGGCACGCGCACGGTGAGCCGTTGACGGTAGGACGAAGCTTCAAGTACGGGCGATTCCTGACCGTCGCCGTCGATCAGACAACGGCCGGCGCGTCGGGATGCTCCATCGACGGGCTGTTCCGACTGCTCAAGTCGCTCGAGTCAAGACTGGGACGCAGCATGGTCACGAGCGGTCTCATTTTCTTCCGCGACAAGAACGGCACGGTACAGTCCGTCGATCGTGAGCGATTCGCGGCGCTGGGAGCGGAAGGAAAAATCTCGCCCGACACCACGGTGTTCGATCCAACCGTGACCACACTCGGCGAATGGAGAGCGCGCTTCGAGCTCCACGCTGCGGATTCGTGGCACGCGAGGCTTCTCAACAAGAATCAGCCGGCGTGAAAACCCACACCTCGTATCTGACGTTCAACACCAAGAAGCGGCACGAGATCATCGACATCACTGACGAGGTCGAGAAGTGTCGAGCAGCCGCGGGAATCGAGGAAGGAATGGTGCTGGTGTCGGCGATGCACATCTCGGCGTCGATCTT
>DASWDV010000281.1:0-1906 GCA_036395075.1 Gemmatimonadaceae bacterium
CCGACGCTCCGCCTCTTTCTCCGGAATGCCCCGCTCCTCGTAACCCTCCTCTATGTGCTCGGCCTGTCTCTTCTGTTTTTCCGTGTATTTCGATTTGTCTCCGCGTGGCATCATTCCTCCTGATTGACTCAAGTCAGTTCGTGCAGATCGTGTACCGCCAACCCGCGCTTCGAACGAGCGGGTGGCAGCGCTCTGCATTCAGTGTCATTTTCTCTTGCCGATGAGTTCTCCCTTCGAGCGCCCAGCCCCAGCGAAGCTTCCACCGATGCCGCCCGCATTCCGGCGCATCGTGTTGTGGAGCGTCGCGGCGCTCTTCGCGGCGTTCATCGTGATTCCCTGGCTCGCCAGCTTCGTCACCGACTGGCTGTGGTTCAAAGAAGTCGGGTTTCAAAGGGTTTTCGCGACTTCCCTGATTTGGCGGGTGGTTTTGTTTTTCGTGGGTGGCGCGTTCGCGTTCGCCTATTTCTACGGCAATGTGAGAATCGCGCGGGGAACCGGTACCGGGTTCCCCGTACTGTATGTGAACCGCGGCGACGGCGTAAACGTCGACATCTCGCGAATGTTCACCAAACTTTTTCTTCCGGCAGCCCTGCTGCTTTCGTTCCTCGCCGCCATCTCGCTTTCTGCGTGGTGGCTCACGCTGCTCAAGGGGCTTAATGGCGTAGCGCTCGGCGCGCGAGATCCGCTCTTCAACCGTGATATCTCGTTCTATCTATTCCGGCTGCCGCTGATCTCGGGTGTTCTCGGAACACTGATCACTCTTACCTTGCTCTCGGTCGTAGCGACGGCGGCGATGTACTGGTTGCGAAACGACATCACGCTGCCACCTCGCAGATCGTCAGCGAAGCCCAGAGCGGCGCGACATTTGGGGGGACTTCTGGTCGTCCTGTTCGTGCTACTCGCGATCCGGCATTGGATCGTCGGCACGTCGCAGCTGCTCTTTTCGACGACTGGGCCGCTCGTTGGCGCGAGCTACACTGACATTCACGTCGCATTACCGGGCTTGTACATCAGTGCTATCGCGGCGATCGCTGCAGCTGCCTGGATTGTGTTCGGGATCTTGCGCGAGAAACTCGTCTGGTCAGCCGTCTCGGCGACAGTTTTTTATGTGGTGGTCAGCGTGCTGGCGCGCGGAATCGTTCCCGCGGCGTTCCAGAAACTGGTCGTGTCCCCGAACGAGCTGACACGCGAGACACCGTATTTGCGGAGCCACATCGACGCCACGCGCAAAGCCTGGGGCCTCGACAAAGTCGAAGGAAGAGATCTCTCGGGAGAAGTGCAGCTGACGATGTCTGACATAAAGGCAAACAGCGCCACCGTCGACAACGTGCGGCTTTGGGAGCGGGAGCTGCTGATGCAGACGTTCAAGCAGCTCCAGGAAATTCGCACGTATTACGATTTTGTCTCTGTCGATGATGACCGCTACACGATCGATGGCAGGTATCGTCAGGTTCACGTTGCGGCGCGCGAGCTCAACTCCGAATCACTTCCCACACGCACGTTCATCAATGAAAGACTGACCTTCACTCACGGCATGGGCGTGACGATGGCGCCGGTGAATCAGGTGACTACGGAAGGTCTGCCGGTTCTGTTTATCAAAGATCTGCCGCCTGTCTCGACGGTCTCGGTAAAACTGACGCGTCCGCAGATCTACTACGGCGAGCTTACGGGTCAGTACGTGTTCGTCGGAACGCGGCAACAGGAGTTCGATTATCCCGCGGGCGAAACAAACATCTACACGACCTACAAAGGGAAGGGTGGCATCCAGATAGGGTCGTTCATCCGGCGGGTGCTGTACGCCTTTCAGTTCGGATCGCTGAAGATTCTCCTCTCCGACGACATCAAGGGCAACGCAAAAGTCCTGTACCGGCGGAACGTGGTCGAGCGAGCAACGACGGCAATGCCG
>DASWDV010000282.1:0-10978 GCA_036395075.1 Gemmatimonadaceae bacterium
GTCGGCTCCTCCACTCGATGACGCGCTGGCGCGTGAGGTCGGCGACTTCGAGTCCCTTGCCGCCCTGAGGCAGGCCGTGCGCTCCGACATGGAACGTCATGCCGAGCACGAGATTGAGGCCAACGTCAGGCAGCAGCTGATCGACCAGATTATCTCCGCCAACGCGTTCGATGTGCCAAAGAGCTGGGTTCAGCAGTTCGTGAAGAACTACGCGGAGGCTTACCAGGTTCCCGAGGACCAGCGTGAGCAGTTCGCCGGAGAGTTTCGCGCGATGGCGGAGCGACAAATCAGACGCGACCTCGTCATTGAGACGATCGCCGAGAAGGAAGGCCTGTCAGCAACGGAAAAGGATCTCGATGATCGAATCGCCGAGCAGGCGGAGAAAAGAGGGGCTAACCCCGGCCAGATTTACGCCCAGCTTGAGAAGAGCGGCCGGTTGAAAGAAATGGAGCGCAGCATCACCGAGGACAAGGTGTTCAAGTGGCTGCTGGACAGAAACGATGTCTCGACTAATGCCTAAAGAGGAAGAAGAAGAACCAATGCCGACGATCTATACGCCGTACGTCATCGAACGCTCGAGCCGTGGCGAGCGCACTTACGATGTGTTCTCCCGGCTCCTGATGGACCGGATCATCTTCCTTGGAACGTCGATCAATGACGACGTTGCCAACATCGTGATCGCGCAGCTCCTCTTCCTGGAATCGGACAATCCCGAGCGGGACATCCACATCTACATCAACTCGCCGGGCGGTAGCGTTTCGGCTGGGCTCGCGATCTACGATACGATGCAGTTCCTCAAGTCGCCGGTAAACACAAACTGTATGGGTTTGGCGGCGAGCATGGGAGCGTTCCTGCTCGCCGCAGGGCGGCCCGGAAAGAGGTCGGCGCTGCCGCACGCGCGGATAATGATCCACCAGCCGTCACAGGGTGGTGGTGGTGGCACCGCGTCGGACATCGAGATACAGGCGAAGGAGATTCTTCACCTGAGGTCGCAGATGAACAAGCTCATGGCGAAGCACACCGGCCAGCCGGTCGAGCGCATCGAGCGAGACACCGACCGCGATCGTTTCATGTCGGCGGACGAGGCCAAGGAGTACGGCCTTATCGACAACGTCATATCCTACCGTGGCGAGATGGAGGAAGCGCTCAAACAGGCCTGAAAGGGCGCGTACTGTTACTTGTGAAATTCTTCACGAGTCCTGCTTCCGGATTCGTTGCTTGACCGTATCGCGGCCCGCTGTTAGGTATCTTAAAGCAGGCTCCGAATTGCCGGCTCCCACTTGTTCCCGTTGATCCATGTCTCAAGAGAAACACCTTCGCTGCTCGTTCTGCGGAAAATCGAAAGACTCCGTTCGGAAGTTCATTTCCGGACCGTCCGTTTACATCTGCAATGAGTGCATCGCGCTCTGCAACGAGATTCTGGCAGAGGACGAGGAGCGAGAGGTAGCTGAGGCGATAACTCAGGTCCCATCGCCGCAGGAGATCAAGGACGTTCTGGACCAATACGTGATCGGGCAGGAACAGGCAAAGAAAGCACTAGCCGTTTCCGTTTACAATCATTACAAGCGCATCAACTCCACGTCGCTCAAGGATGACGACGTCGAGCTCGACAAATCCAACATCCTGCTGATCGGGCCAACCGGCGTCGGGAAGACACTTCTCGCCCGGACGTTGGCGAGGATTCTCGACGTCCCTTTTACGATCGCCGATGCAACGACTCTCACCGAAGCGGGTTACGTCGGGGAGGACGTGGAGAATATCCTGGTTCGGCTCCTCCAGGCTGGCGACTTCAACGTCGCCGAATGCGAGCGGGGCATCGTCTATATCGACGAGATCGACAAAATCGCGCGCAAATCAGAGAATCCGAGCATCACCCGCGATGTCTCTGGCGAAGGCGTGCAACAGGCGCTTCTCAAGATCATCGAAGGCACCGTGGCTTCCGTGCCCCCGCAGGGAGGCCGCAAGCACCCCCAGCAGGAGTACATCCAGCTCAATACGAAAGACATCCTCTTCATATGCGGCGGCGCCTTCGACGGACTCGAGAAGATCATCGAGTCGCGAACCGGTAGGCGTCAGATCGGGTTTAATGGCGCGGCCGTCCGCGACAAGAAGCTCGCGCAGACAAAGATGTTCAGCGAGGTCGAGCCGGACGATCTGCTCCGTTACGGACTGATTCCGGAGCTTGTCGGCCGTCTTCCGGTTACCGTAGCTCTGGAAGGGCTCGACGAAGAGGCGCTGGTGCGCATTCTCAAGGAGCCGAAGAACGCTCTCACCAAGCAGTACGCGAAGCTGTTCGGGCTCGAGGATGTGAAGATCACATTCGACGAGGCGGCGCTGGGGGCGATAGCCACCAAGGCGCTCAAGCGTGGCACGGGTGCTCGCGGGCTGCGCGCGATCCTCGAAGAGGTGCTCATGGAAGTGATGTTCGACCTTCCTGGCCGAGAGGACGTAGTCGAGGTGAAGGTCACCGAATCGTGCATCACGAATGGCACGCAGCCGTTGCTCGAGATCTCGCCGATGAGGCGCAAGAAGGAAGCGTAGGACTTCATAACAACAACTGAAGGATACCAGCGGGGAGCTTTGGGCGGAGCAGCTCGGAGCTCCGAGCCGGCTCGTGGCTGCCAGCCGGTCCGCCGACCGCCCTTAGCGGGTCGTCTTAAGTTGCAGTTTCAACCACTTTCCGCCGTCGCCCAACTCTAGCGTGCCTCAAATCTTCCAGCGCGACAATGAAACCATCCCGACGTCGGATCGAATTCCGGTCCTGCCGCTTCGGGATGTCGTCATTTTCCCCTATGTAGTCATCCCGCTGCTCGTCGGGCGCCCCGCCTCGCTCGCTGCCATCGAGGCGGCACAGGCGGAAGACAAGATCATCCTGCTCGTCGCTCAGCGTGACGGTGAAAAGCAGGAGCCGGCAGCAGCCGATCTTCATCGTACCGGAGTCATCGGCAGGGTCGTTCAGGTCTCGAGGCTGCCGACAGGTACAACGCGAGTACTAGTCGAGGGCGTTGCCCGGGCTCGCGTAACGCGCTACTTCCCGAGCGGGAACGTGTTGCGCGCCGCGGCGTCGCCGTTGCCCTTTGCTGGCCCGGCACCCGAGGACGCCGCGGAGACCGAGGCATTGAGTCGCCGCGTTTTGAACTCCTTCGAGGAGTACGTTGGCCTCCATCGGCGCATTCCGGCCGAGATCGTCGCGATCATCCAGAGCACCGACTCGGTGGAGCGCCAGGCGTTCGGCGTGGCAGCACACGTCGCTGTCCGCTTCGAGCTGCGCCAGTCTCTGCTTGAGGCGGACACACTACGGAGCCTGCTCGAGATGCTCGCCGAGCTGCTTTCGGGCGAGATCGACCTGCTGCGACTCGAGCGGAAGATCGATGATGACGTGCGTGGCGCGATGTTCCAGAATCAGCGGGAGTTCTACCTGCAGGAGCAGCTGCGCGTAATCCACCGCGAGCTGGGCGAGGAAGACAGCGACGATTTCGCCGAGCTCGAGGCGCAGATCAAGAAGAAGGCGCTGCCCGCTGTGGTCGAAGAGCGAACGATGCGTGAGCTGAGAAAGCTGCGTCGCATGCCGCCAATGTCGCCTGAATTCACGGTTGCCCGCAATTTCGTCGATTGGATCGTGTCGATTCCGTGGACCGAGCGAACGGACGAAGTGCTCGACGTGCCGCACGCGCGGGCGATCCTCGACGCCGACCACTACGGCCTCGACGAAGTGAAGGACCGCATTCTCGATTTCATCGCTGTGCTGTCGCTCGTTGGACGCCTCGATGGTCAGATCCTCTGTCTCGTCGGACCACCGGGTGTCGGAAAGACTTCGCTTGGACGCTCCATCGCGCGCGCGCTGGGTCGCAAGTTCGTCCGCATGGCACTCGGCGGCGTGCGCGACGAGGCGGAGATCCGCGGACATCGCCGCACTTATATCGGCTCGATGCCGGGGCGAATCATTCAGGCGATGCGCCGTGCCGAGGTCATCAACCCGGTGATTCTGCTCGACGAAGTCGACAAGCTAGGGCAGGACTTTCGAGGCGATCCGGCGGCGGCGCTGCTCGAGGTGCTCGATCCGGAACAGAACACGACGTTCAACGACAATTACCTCGAAGTTGACTACGATCTGTCGCAGGCCCTGTTCATTACCACCGCGAACTCGCTGGCCGGAATTCCGGAGCCGCTGCGTGACCGCATGGAGATACTCCGGATTGCCGGCTATCTCGATCACGAGAAGCTTGCGATTGCGCGACAATACCTGTTGCCGCGGCAGATCGAGGCGAATGGGTTGAAAAAGGACGAGGTCGTGCTCGAGCCTGACGTGTTGATGGCGGTCATGCGCGGTTACACGCGCGAGGCCGGTGTGCGCGAGCTCGAGCGGCGCATCGCGAGAGTGGCGCGGAAGCTCGCGCGCAAGCGCGCCGAAGTCGGAACGGCGACCGCAAGCAAGGGCGACGATGTTGCCGTCTCGGGACCCGCACAGGTCACGACAATAGGCGTCGACGATCTGAAGGATCTGCTCGGGCCTCCCCCCTTCGATCCCGATGATACGTCACTCGACGACAAGATCGGTGTCGCCTCGGGTCTCGCGTATACGTCGGCGGGTGGCGAGGTCCTCGAGATCGAGGTGAGTGTCGTCAAGGGACGCGGCAAGGTGCAGCTGACGGGCACGCTTGGCGACGTAATGAAGGAATCGGCGAGCGCCGCCCTCTCGTATGCTCGCGCTCGTGCGCGTGCGCTGGGCATCGAATCGGAGTTTTACCGGACCAAAGACATCCACATCCACATGCCGGCCGGGGCGACACCGAAGGACGGCCCGTCAGCGGGAATTGCGATCGCGACCGCCGTCATCAGCGCGCTCACTGGTGTGCCGGTGCGCGGTGATGTCGCGATGACGGGCGAAATCACTCTCCGCGGACGGGTGTTGCCGATCGGCGGACTCAAGGAGAAGTCGGTGGCCGCCCACCGGAACAAGGTGACGGACGTCATCGTTCCCAACGGCAACGCGCGCGACATCGAAGAGCTTCCTGAGGAGGTTCGCGCCTCCGTTCGCTTTCACCCGGTCAAGACGATGGACGAAGTCCTGGCCCTCGCGCTCCGGCCACAGCCGGCGGCGACCGCTTCCTCGGGCGAAGCGTTATACGATTCAGTAACGCATTAGATGGTGAAGGACCCGGGTGCCTCGCCGCCGAGCGACAGGCTGGTCATCCGGAACGTCGAATTCATCGGGGGGATGGCGGAGAAAGAGGGTTGGCGTCCGGACTCTTCGCTTCCCGAAATCGCGTTCGCGGGCCGGTCGAACGTCGGCAAGTCTTCCCTCCTCAACACGCTCGTGCGACGGAAGTCCTTCGCCCGGGTGAGTCGCACGCCCGGTCGCACTCGCGAGATCAACTTCTTCCGGATTAACAACGGGTTCGTGCTCGTCGATCTGCCCGGTTACGGATACGCTCGGATCTCGAAGGAGAAAAAATCAGGGTGGCGTCCGCTGATCGAAAGCTATTTAAGGCGGACGACGCACCTTCGGGGTATAGTGCTCCTGCTGGACATCAGACGCGACCCGAGCGATGATGATCATGCGATGCTGGATTTTCTGGCGGAGGTGGGAGTGCCGACCATTGTCGCGTTGACGAAGACCGACAAATTGAGCAAGTCGCTGGCGCGCGAGCGAGTCGCGGACATTTCGCGTGCGCTGACTCTGGAAAGTGAGCAGGTAATCCCGTTCAGCGCGCATTCCGGAGAGGGGCGAATTGAGCTCCTCGAGGCGATAACGGACCTTGTCGAGGCAGCGCCGGAGACTGACGCGATGAAGGGCGCCAGCGAGCCGATCGCGCCGGCCGGCGACACGCAATGAGCACCCACCAGCAAATTCTCGAGGCGGCGGTGCTCGTCGTGGTGGCGGCGGCGTGCGCGAGCGGAACTCCGACCGCGTCGGGACAAGGGACGCTGGCGCCCATCGCGGACGATACGACCGGCCGGGCGAGCGTGCCGGTTGGATTCGGCACGCTGAGACAAGACGACATCGCAATCAGACTGGAGCTACAGGGTCTGATCGTGCGCGCAATCCCGCTGGAAGAGAATCTCATTCGATTGTTGACTCCCGATTCGTATCGAGCGCTTCGTGACCTGCAGGAAAGCAACAAGCAAGCGATCGCAGCCGTTACGCGACGAACGGGCGGGCGGGCCCCGGATTTATGGTACGTGTCGTTTTACGGGGTCGAGCCCGACGTGCACTTCAGTCCTATGGAACTGGTGATCACGAGCAGCGGACGCGATTTCCGCGCGCTTGAGGTGCTACCTCTCAGCTCGGGATTCGGCGAACAGAGACTCAAGCAGCGGGAGACCCAGAGCGCCATCTACCTGTTCGATGAAGCGATCGACCTCGACCAACCTCTCGTGGTCACGTTTCAGACCGTGCGCGATGACAGCTGGGAGCAGATCCTGACGCGGGTAGAGCGCGAGCGAGCGCTGGTGCGCGCGCGTGCATCGCGTCCCACGCAGTAGTCTTCGCCGCGGACGAAGCTGCGATAACTGGTTTTTCGGGCCGACGAACGGCAACTTTCCCGCATGGCGATCTATCCCCTCCGCAAGCTTCCGTCGCTACCTTGCGCCGGCATCGAGCTGCAATGGCTCGAGAAACTCGGCGCCGAGCTGAAATTGGGCGGCGATCGTGCGCTGCTTTGCCGCCGAACGCTCTGCGAGATTGCGTACCCGCAGTACGCAGCGAATTGGGAGACGGCGGTCGAAGACGCCAAGCTGCCTCTTCCGACCCGGCTTGCGCTCTCCGCGCTCGATCCGCGCAACGTGACGCTGGAGCCCGAGTACTACGCCGAGTGCGACGACGCGCGTTTTCAGAAGGTGAAGCCACTTCTCTGGCTATGGTATTCCTTCGACCGGACTCCACTTGGTGGGCAAAACGTGGAGCTGGGCGTGCAATTCCGGCGGTTGCTGGCGCCGTACATCTTCAAGCGGTGCGGTGAGAATTTCAAAGCGTTTCAGTACGTCGAATTCTCGTTCGGCTACAACATGGAAGTCGGCGACAACGTCGTGGTCCACCGATACGTGCTGCTTGACGACCGCGGCGGAATCTCGCTCGGCAACAACGTTTCAATCAGTGACTTCGCGAACGTTTATAGCCACACGCATAGCATCGTCGATCAGCGCGACGTTACCGCCGCGCTGACCAGGCTCGACGACGGCGTTCGCATCACTTACCACGCGACGGTTCTCGCCGGAGTCCACGTCAACGAGCAGGCGATGGTGGGCGCAATGGCGGTGGCGACGAAGGATGTGCGGCCGTTTCACGTGTACGTCGGGATTCCCGCGAAGAGCGTTCGCATCAAGCCTAACGCGCCAATCGGGCAAGAGAGTCTCACCACCGTCAAGCCGCGGGCCTGACAACTGCAGCTACGCATCCGTTGAGTTGCAGTTGAATCAAACTCAAATTCGGGACAGTTACTTAATTCTGAGGACATCCTCCACCGCCCCGGCATTACCACTGCCGAGCAGGTGTTGGGCGTCGCGCAGCGCGTGCGCCTCGCGCGGCCAGGTGAACCGCTCACACGCATCTCGGACGGACAACCAGTCGAAGGACTGGTGTTCTTCGCTGAGTGTGACTTCGGCCTCCTCGGATACGAAGGCCGCAAAGGTCATGCACATCTGAATGGTGTGGCTGTCGTGGAGATAGAAGCTGCTGACGGTCACATTGTAGAGCGACTGGGGTTCGAGGCCTGTCTCCTCGCGCAATTCCCGAATCGCTGCTTTTTCCGGTTTCTCGCGCGCATCGACTTTGCCATAGACCGTTTCCCATGAACCCGGGCGCTTGCCATCTGCCGCGCGCTTGAGTGTGAGGACGCGCCAGTCCCCTCCGTTGTGGCGAACCACGAACAGCTCGATGACTCCCGGACTGATCTTCGTCATCAGCTGCTCCGGCGGTTTCTCATAGACGATCGGCTCCGGCGAATTGTATGCCGAGTGATTCCGCCGCGGATCGGCACGCGACGTCTCGGGCTCAATGACCCGCACGAGCTCCGGCGCGCTCGTATTCCCGGAGAGGAGTTGCGCGCATCCGCACGCCCAGAGCGAGCGCGTTCCCGAAATCCGCGCCGCGGCGAGCAAATGCTCGGGAGGTTCACTCGCGGCGATCGCCCGCTCGATCTCCGGAGTCATGACGAGCACTTCGGTCACAGCAACGCGTCCCGAATAGCCCGTCATCGAACATTCAGTGCAGCCGACGGGAATGTAGATCATCGAGTCTTCGGGAATGGTCCCAATCAGACGTCGTGGCACGCCGGCGTTCGCAACCAGCTTGCAGCCGGAACAGAGCCGGCGAATCAGGCGCTGGGCAACAACGCCCTTGAGAGCGCCGGCCAGCTTCACCGTATCGACGCCAAGATCGGTAAGCCTGACTATGGAGCTGCACGCATCGTTCGTGTGTAGGGTCGCGAAGACGAGGTGACCGGTGAGCGATGCTTGTACCGCGATCGCCGCCGTTTCGCGGTCGCGGATTTCGCCGATGAGTACGACATCGGGATCCTGGCGCAGCACCGACCTCAGCGCGGATGCGAAAGTGAGACCCGCCTTTTCGTGAATCTGCACCTGCACGATTCCGGGAATCCGATATTCGACCGGATCTTCGACAGTGATGATGTTCACGCCGCGATGTTGCAGAAGTCGGAGGGCGGCGTACAGCGTTGTCGTTTTTCCAGAGCCCGTCGGACCGGTGACGAGGATCAATCCTTCGCGCACGTCGAGCAGCTTCTGCATCCGAGGCCCATCGACCGGATCGAGACCGAGCGATTCCACCGAGCGCAGTGCGGCCCGCGAGTCCAGAATGCGGATCACGACCTTTTCTCCGTGCGATGCCGGCAGGGTTGAGACGCGCAGGTCGACGCGCGACCCATTGATCGCAACACGGGCCCGCCCACCCTGCGGGCGAAGCCTGTCCGCGATATCCATTTGCGACATGATCTTGATTCGCGACACCAGGGGAACGCCCACCGCTTTCGGGAGCACCATCACTTCCTTGAGCATGCCGTCGATCCGATATCGCACCGCGATCCCGTTCTCCCCTGCCTCCAGATGTATGTCGCTTGCGCCGACAGCAATTCCTTCAGCGACTATGTGGTCGACCAGTTTGATTACCGGCCGCTCGGCCTCTTTGTCGTCGAGCTGGCTTTCGGTCGCATCGACTGGCTCGATGACGGGATGGAAATCGGACTTACCAGCGCGATCGAGGAACTTGCTGATTCTCTCGACCGGTGCGTAGACCTCTTCGATCCGCTCCTGGATCCGGCTCGGAGCGGCGAGCGACATGCGCACGGCACGTCGGGTCGCGAAGGCGATTGTCGTCTCACAATCGAGGTCGTACGGACTGGACGTAGCTATATCGAGCACGGAATCGGACACCGCCAGTGGAAGGATTTCGTATCGCCGGGCAAGGCGCTCGGAAACCTTGTCGCGTGCCTGTGAGCTCACGAGCAACCCGGTAGCGATTCCAAAGCCGGTACGGAGCGAAAGCGCGGCGAGAATTTCCTCGTCGGTCAGCAAAGATGCCTCTAGCGCGGTTTGCCAATAACTGGTCTCTGTCCGCGCCTGGAGCAGCTGCAGGGAGCTGGTTGAAAGCAGCTCCTTCAGGATCGGGAGGAGCCACGGATCCTTCGCCTGTGGGTTGACCAGACACGTCACGCTCCAAGCTAGGAGCACTGCGGAGCAGCTTCGTGGCCAAATCAATTCTCGCGGAATCGCGCCGCAACGAGTTGCCAACGTTTGCCGGCAATGATATGTGTCCTAGCGATGCCGTCTCCGAGACAGCCCACAGCGGGGCTTCAGGTGCCTCTTTGGCGCGTTTGCCTGATCGGTGGCGCGCTCCTGGCGCGACCTCTCGGGGCGCAAGCCCAACCAGCCTGCCGAGCGCGTCCGGACGTAATACGGGCCGTTAGTCGAGGCTGGGATGCGTATCGAAAAGGGGATGCCTCCAGCGCTGAAACAGAATTCAAGCGCGCCCTCGCGCAGTGCTCTGGCGATCCCGGTGCGCTGACCGGCGCGGGCTACGCCGTCATGCGCGAGGGAAAGGTCGCTGAGGCACGCACGTTCTTTCAGCGAGCCGTCGCGGCGGATTCTACCTCGTACGATGCGGTCGCCGGGGCAGGCATGTCCGCGTACAGAGCGGGCGACCTTCCCGCTGCCAGGCGGAGCTTCGAGCGTGCGCTGCGAATTCTGCCGGGTGATTCGACGGCGCTGTCGTATCTCGCGAAGATTCCGGCGGCGGTAAATGAAAGTCTCCTCGGCGACCACCTTCGCCCCGCTGCTACGGCGATCGTCGCGAGAACCGGCAAACGGGTATTCGAAGTTCACGACGCCGCAGGTCGTTGGTCGCCCATGTGGATCAAGGCGGTAAACCTCGGGGCGGCGGTGCCTGGAAAATATCCGTCGGAGTTTCCGCCAAACGACAGCACGTACGAGCGATGGATCGGGCTAATCGCACAGATGGGCGCCAACGCTATACGCGTCTACACGATTCATCCGCCCCACTTCTACGCCGCGTTGCGGAGGTGGAATATCGCGCATCCCGCTCACCCAGTCTGGCTCATTCACGGTGTCTGGACGGAATTGCCGCCGGGAAAAAAACGGGAAAAGTACGACGATCCTCAATGGCTCGGACAGTTTCGAGCCGAGATGCGACGCGTCGTCTCACTTGTACATGGCGACGCGGCGATCCAACCATTACCCGGCCATGCAACTGGCCTTTACCGCGCCGATGTATCGCCGTGGACGCTTGGCTACATCATCGGCCGCGAATGGGAGCCTTACTCCGTCGTGGCATATAACGCGAGCAATCCGAGTCGGGGCGACTACACGGGAAAGTTCATAACCCTCTCAGGCGGCAATCCGCTCGAGCGGTGGCTCGCCGAGCAATGCGATTATCTCGTCAGCTTCGAGATGGAGCGTTATAACGCGCAACGTCCGGTTGCCTATACCAATTGGCCGACGCTTG
>DASWDV010000283.1:0-4012 GCA_036395075.1 Gemmatimonadaceae bacterium
CGACGTCACTGGAAGTGTCGAGTTGCCGGAAGGGATGGAGATGGTGATGCCGGGGGACAACGTGCAGATGACGATCGAGCTCATAACACCGATCGCGATGGACGAGGGCCTGCGCTTCGCAATCAGAGAAGGCGGCCGCACGGTCGGCGCCGGCGTAGTAACGAAGATCTTGAAGTAAAGAGGGAAGCTGGAAGCGGGACGGCGTGCTCGTCCGTAAACGCAGCGATCCAGTCCCGCAATCCGCAGTTAGTTTCCAAATCCGTAGTTAGTCAGCAGTCCGAAATGCAGTTGGTCCGCAGTCCGCAGTCTTAAGGAAGCCACCAGGAACTAGTATGCCCCGCGAAAAAATCATTCTCGCCTGCGAAGTCTGTAAGAATCGCAACTACTTCACCGACAAGAACAAGCGCTTGCACCCCGAGCGCGTCCAGTGGAAGAAATATTGTCCGCGCTGCAATGCTCACAAGCTGCACAAGGAAACGAAGTAATGGCCGTTGAAGTCGCAAACCGTCGCGACGTCACGCCGACCGGAAATGGCGGGAACGTCGTCACGCGGTTCTTTCGCAACGTCAGCACCTTCTACCACGAGGTGCAGGACGAGATGCGAAAGGTCACCTGGCCCGACCGCGCTCAGCTGAAGGACACGACGATCAAGATCATCATCTTCGTGCTCTTCCTGGGTGCGGTGATCGCGGCGATCGATCTCGTTCTTCAGCTCATCTTCGTCCAGGGAATTCCATCTTTGTTCTCGAGACGATGAACATGGCCACGACTACCGAGCACCGCTGGTACGCGATTCAGACTACCTCCGGCCATGAGAACAAGGTCCGCTCGCTGATCCAGCGGCGCATCGATTCCGATCCCCGACCGGCCGACGAACGCCCGATCCGGCAGGCGCTGGTCCCGACCCAGGAAGCCGTCGAGATCAAGAATGGCAAGAAGGTCAACGTGGAGAGGAAGATCTACCCCGGGTACGTGCTCGTTGAGATGGTGATGGACCAGGAGACGGCGCATACGGTCAACGGGATCCAGGGGGTCATCAAGTTCGTCGGCCACGAGCGGCTCCCGCAGCCGCTGCGTCCCGAAGAGGTCAACCGCCTCCTCGGAGTCTCCGACGAGTCGGAGCCGGAAGTGGTGAAGGAGGAGATTCCGTTTCTCGTCGGTCAGGCGGTGGCGATCACCGAAGGTCCGTTCACCGATTTCAACGGCACGGTTGAGGAAGTCCTGCCGGACAAGGGGAAAGTCAGGGTATCGGTGTCGCTTTTTGGGCGTCCGACGAGCGTCGAGCTCGACTACTTGCAGCTCAAGGGATACTGATCTCGCGATTTTCTGGGCACCACTACTAAAACGGGCCTTGCCCGATTACGTTTAGAGGCTGCACCAGAACGACCCGCCGGCGACGGTCGGCGATTCAAAATCGAAGGGCGCGGGTACATGGTCTCCGCGACAAATGAAGTGAAGACCTGAAGTCACAGCGGCGCTACTCCCGCCGCAGGTGATGGCCCTTGCGCGGGGCGGCCGATGAGGCGAGGAGCGCACCGTCGGATACCACTACGACGTCAAATCAAACCGTGGGAGTCAGACGCGACCTTGCCCACTTCACGGGCTGCCGCGAGACAGTAACGACTGAGGAGTATCATGGCAAAAAAGGCAGTTGGCTTCGTCAAGCTGCAGATCCCTGCAGGAAAGGCGAATCCGGCGCCCCCCGTGGGTACCGCTCTCGGCCCCCAGGGAATCAACATCATGGCCTTCTGCAAAGAGTTCAACGCTCGGACGCAGGGGCAGGATACGATTCTACCGGTCGAGATCACCATCTACGCGGACAAATCCTTCTCCTTCATCACCAAGACGCCGCCCGCGGCAGTCCTGTTGAAGAAAGAAGCAGGAGTTGAGAAGGGCTCCGGCACGCCGAACCGAGTCAAGGTCGGCTCCGTCACCAAGGCGCAAATCAGGAAGATCGCCGAAATCAAGCTCCCCGACCTGAATACCGAATCGATCGACTCGGCAATGGCAATGGTCGCCGGCGCCGCCAGGTCTATGGGAATCGAGGTACGGGACTGATGAAAGGCCACGGCAAGAAATACAAGGCAGCCGCCGAGAAGCGGAACCCGGAGACGCGATACCAGCCGAAGCAGGCGATCGATATCGTCAAGTCGTCGGCATTCGCGAAGTTCGATGAGACCGTCGAGGTCGCCGTCAGACTCGGCGTCGATCCAAAACACGCCGATCAGGCCGTGCGCGGAACGGTCGTTCTTCCGGCCGGTACTGGTAAAGCGGTGCGCGTGCTCGTCATCGCCGCTGGCGACAAGGCGCGCGAAGCAGAGGCCGCAGGAGCCGATTACGTCGGCACCGAGTACATCGCGAAGATCAAGGAAAACTGGATGGACTTCGATGTTCTGATCGCGACCCCTGACCAGATGGGCCAGCTCGGCGCGCTCGGACGAATCCTCGGCCCGCGCGGCTTGATGCCGAACCCGAAGGCCGGCACCGTGACTTTCGATGTCACGCGCGCGGTGCGCGAAGTGAAGGCTGGAAAGATCGAGTACCGCGTCGACAAGGCGGGCAACGTTCACGCTGCGATCGGGAAAATCTCGTTCGCGGCCGAAGCACTGGAGTCCAATTTCGCCGCGTTCATGGATCAGATCGTGCGCTCCAAGCCGACCGCTTCGAAGGGCGTCTACATTCGCAACGTCGCCATCTCGAGCACGATGGGGCCCGGCGTCAGCATCGACACCACCCCTTACCGGTAACGAGCGATGAAAAGAGCAGAGAAGGAGCAGCTCGTTACCGAGTTGCGCGATAAATTGACCAATTCACAGTCGCTCTACTACACCGATTTCACCGGACTCAACGTGAAGCGGATGACCGAGCTACGCCGTCGGCTCAAGAGAGCGGGCGTCGAGTACGTGGTCATCAAGAACACGCTGGCTCTGCGCGCCGTCAACGAGAGTGGTCTGGTCGGCGAGACGCTCAAAGGTCCCACTGGCCTGGTCGTCGGAAAGGATCCGGTTGCGGCGGCGAGAGTGCTAACCGAATTCGCGAAGGAGTTCGAGGACAAGCCGACCGTCAAGGGCGGCTTGCTCCAGGGCAAGAAGATCGACAACGCCCAGTTGAAGCGTCTCGCTTCGCTTCCGTCTCGCGAGCAAATGCTGGCCGATCTTGCAGCTGGCATGCAGTCACCGATGGCCGCCTTCGTCGGCGCGCTCAACGGGCTTCTTTACATGTTTGCAGGCGCGCTCGACGCGCTCAAGACTCAGCGCGAAGGCGCCTAAAATTTCCCAGGGAGAACAAACACAATGGCAAACGCAACCATGAGCAAGGATGAGATTCTCGACGCGATCGGCAACATGTCGGTGCTCGAGCTGTCCGAGCTCGTCGAGGCTTTCAAGACCAAGTTCAACGTCACGATCTCTGCGGCGCCCGTTGGCGCGGCTCCGGCAGCAGGTGGCGCCGGCGCAGCCGCTGCCCCGGCAGCCGAAGAGCAGACTGAGTTCGCGGTCACGCTCAAGGAAGCTGGTGCGAAGAAGATCCAGGTCATCAAGGTCGTGCGCGAGCTGACCGGACTAGGTCTCAAGGAAGCGAAGGATCTCGTCGACAGTGCGCCGAGCGTGGTCAAGTCCGGCGTCACCAAGGACGAGGCGGCGACGATGCGCGCGAAACTCGAAGAGCAGGGTGCAGCAGTCGAGGTGAAGTAACTCGCCGGTCGACGGTCGAGAGGTATCGGCTACGGCAACTATCCGCTTACACGCTGCGAGCCCCGCAAACTACAAAGGCGCGGGTCTCTTGCTACGCGGAGCGTTGCCTCCGCCGACACCTCTCACCCGTCTCCCACTGGCCGTTACTCTCACGTCGACAGACATGACCCAGACACTTCCCGCTCGTACCACAACTGAAGTTTTGAAGTTGCTCTCCTCCGGACCCGCGAAAATTTCGCGGAAGACGGGGGCAGGGCTATTTGCGCCTGTAGGTGATTCATGCCCGAATTGATGAAGCAGATCTCTTTTGCCAAGCTCGA
>DASWDV010000284.1:0-4082 GCA_036395075.1 Gemmatimonadaceae bacterium
AGCCGCCTCCAATAAATCGGTTTGCCGACAAAGGAACGCCGGGATCTGGAGCACGTCGACAACGCTCGCGGCCGGCGCGCATTGGTCAGGCGTATGTACATCGGTTAGCACCGGTAGACCCGTGGCCTTGCGTACGCGTTCCAGTGCGTCGAGGCCGGCGTCGAGGCCCGGCCCGCGCGCCGCCTCACGATTCGACCGGTTCGCTTTGTCGAAGCTCGCCTTGTAGATGATTCCGCCTGGAATTTTTTCCGCGAGTCTAGCGAGGGTCTCGGCCACGCGGAGATTGAGCTCATCGCTCTCCAGAACGCAGGGACCGGCGATGAGGAAGAGCTTGTCTGCCGGAAAGAATTCCGCCACGCTATTCGGCCGCTTCTTGGGGCGCGCGCTTTCGAGTGCTTCTAGTGGGCGACTTTGCTTGCGCCGCAGCGCCGATGAAGCCTGCAAAAAGAGGATGTGGCCGCGTCGGGCGGGACTGAAGCTCCGGGTGGAACTGGCAGCCGATGTACCACGGGTGAGTCTGCAACTCTACCATCTCTACCAGCGAGCCGTCGGGTGATAGTCCGCTCAAATTCAAGCCGTGCTCCACGAACTGATCACGATACTTGTTGTTCACTTCGTAGCGATGGCGATGACGCTCGCTCACCTGCGGAACTCCGTAGATCGCAGCCGCCTGGGTCCCCACACCGAGACGGCACGGGTAGGCGCCCAGTCGCATCGTCCCACCCATATCCGTCACGTGCTGCTGATCTTCCATGAGCGAGATGACAGCGTTGTCACAGTCGGGGGCGAACTCGCTCGAATGGCTATCGGACAAGCCGATGACGTTCCGCGCAAACTCTATGATTGCGGTCTGCATTCCCAGGCAGATCCCGAAAAATGGGAGGCCTGACTCTCGCGCGTAGCGAATCGCCTCGAGCATCCCTTCGACGCCGCGCACCCCGAATCCGCCCGGAACCAGGACCCCATGAAAATCGGCTAGCAGCTCGCGCGTCTTTTCTCTGTTCGTAAAGAGATCACTCGCGAGCCACGATATTTCGACGCCAACATCGTTTGCAATTCCACCATGGATGAGTGCTTCCTGCACGCTCTTGTAGCTGTCGACGAGACCGGTGTACTTGCCGATGACCGCTATCTTTACGCGGCCGTGCGGATGAAGAATTCGCTCGACCATCTGACGCCATTTGGAGAGATCGGGTGCGCGGCGGCCCAGCAAATTGAGCTTGTGCATCACGCGCTCATCCAATCCTTGCTCGTGAAATAACAGCGGGATCTGATAAATGGTCGGCACGTCGCGGCTCTCGATGACCGCGCCGAACTCGACGTTACAGAACAGCGCGATCTTGCGCTTCACCTCTTCGGAGAGTGCGCGCTCCGTTCTGCAAATCAGGATATCGGGCTGGATTCCGATCTCCATCAGCTCGCGGACAGAGTGCTGCGTCGGTTTCGTTTTTACTTCGCCCGCGGCGGCGATGAACGGGACGAGCGTGAGATGGATGAAGATCGCGTTTTCCCGACCGATCTCGTGTCGGAACTGCCGGATCGACTCGAGGAACGGCAACGATTCGATATCGCCGACCGTGCCGCCTATCTCTACGATGACGACGTCGCTTTCGGGCGCCAGTCTCTTCATCGCCGCCTTGATCTCGTCGGTGACATGAGGAATCACCTGAACGGTCGAGCCAAGGTATTCGCCGCGCCGCTCTTTGGTGATTACGCTGAGGTAAATGCGGCCTGTGGTAATATTGTTCGCCTGCGCGAGCGAGCGATCGATGAACCGTTCGTAGTGTCCGAGGTCGAGGTCCGTTTCCGCGCCGTCGTCCGTGACGAACACTTCGCCATGCTGGAATGGCGACATGGTCCCGGGATCGACGTTCAGATAGGGATCGAACTTCATGATCGTCACGCGCATTCCGCGCTCGACGAGAAGCCGTCCGAGAGAAGCGGCCGCGATCCCCTTCCCGAGGGATGAGACGACTCCGCCGGTAATGAAGATGTAGCGCGTCTGCTGGTTGGAACTACCCTGCATTCGTCACCGCTCCTGCCATGAAATCGTTCCAGCGCGCATTGGCGCGCGCCAGGTCTTCTTCCGTATCTATTCCACTCGCCGGTTGTTCTTCGGTCACCGCAACTCCGATAGGCAAGCCCGCGGCCAAAGGGCGCAGCTGCTCCAGCCGCTCAATCTCTTCCAGCGGGTGGGGCGGCAGCGAGACCCATTCTCGAAGCGCCTCCCGCGAATACGCGTAAACACCGATGTGCTGCAGTGTTCGCTCGGCCAGCTTCGCGCGATCCGAGTGATCGCGAAGGAAAGGAATCGGCGCGCGGGAGAAGTACATCGCTCTCCCGTCGTCCGCTACGACCACCTTCACGAGGCTCGGCGTATCCAATATCTCTCGGCTGGCACGCGACGCTGCCGTGCCGAGCGGAAAGCGACCCGTCGAAACGAGGTGGGCCGCACCGCGAACCGCTCCAGGTCCGATGAACGGCTCGTCCCCCTGAACGTTGACGATCGTGCTAAAGCCCTGAAACCGTGGCTGCGATGCGACTTCCGCAACCCGCTCCGTTCCCGAGTTGTGCTTGTCGCTCGTCATAACGCAATCCGCGCCGGCTTCCCGGGCAGCGGACGCTACGGATTCGTCCTCGGTAGCGACGACGACGGCATCAGCGACCTTCATTTGTGAGATTCTTTGCCAGACCCGGACGACGAGGGGGAGTCCGGAGAGGAGACGGAGGGGCTTGCGGGGGAGGCGCATAGCGCCGAGGCGCGCTGGAATGACCACTAGCGTCCCCATTTACCCACCCGTTTTCGCGCGACACGATGCAAAAGTCACGCTCGGTAATATACCAACCGGGCAGAGGTGGAGCAAACTTATTTCTCGCTCAGGGCGAGAGCGAAACTCCGAAAGTGACCGCCGATTTTCGCGAGAATGGAGAGCGATTACGCGCGGGATCGATGCTGTAATCGACGCGGAAGAAGCTGGCGCCGGCGCCGACGCCGAGATTCTGGATGAGTGCGGGCACTCGGTCGAGTCCCGCGTTGCCAGCGGCGTATCTGAGCGCGACAAATGGGCTACCTACATACGGAAGCTGGATACGATCGATCGGGACCACGTAATCCCCCTGTACGAAGAGGAGGTGATCGCCGCCGAGCGCAAGGAGATTCACGGTCGCGAGCGTGCCTGACCCGCCGAGATATGCGAAGCGCTGCGCCGGCGCGAACCCGGAGCCGCCGGTGATTACTGTATGACCCTTGAATGCAAAGGTTTGGGTGCCGAAGGTCGGGAATCTAACCTTCCCGTCCAATGTCAATTGCGTGAAGGATTCTCCCGGCGCGAGTTCGGCGCAGAATCCACCAGCGGGAACACCGGAGCAATCTGGCTTGAGCGCCGTGCGAACGGATTTTTCCACGGTTGCGTCGAGCTTGCCATCGAGCCCGCCACGCACGAGCTCGATTCCCGTTCCGCCCAGAATCGACGCGATGCTGCCCCGTGCCACGCGCGGATTGGCGCGCCGCATTTTGAGCTTGCCCTTCCGTCCAAAAAAACTCCAGGGAGACTTCGTCGGAGCGAGGGATCCCGTGGACCAATCGCGCTCGATGTTGCCCTCGAGGAATGGCGTAAACGAAAACGACGGTCGCATCACCGTGGTTGCGAGACGAGCGTTAGCGCGGTTGGCGCGATAGTAGTTGCGGGCGTCGCTGCCGGCGACCAAAACGGCCCCAGAGTTCGTAAGGTCGTCCCTGATCCAGCCATCGTTGCTGAAAGTTCCGGTTCCGGCGAAGAAGCGAAGCTCGTTGGTGTCACCGGGCCGAATTATTCCCTCGAGCGACGGGTCCCATTTGCCGAGGTTGGAGCGATAGCGGACCAGTGCGTCGATGTCGAACTTCCCATCGCCGAGCTCGAGCTTCGGACCCGACGGAAGGGTGAGGCCGTTTACGCGATCGTACGAGGGTATGCGTAGACCGACTCCCAACGGGAGGGAGAGCGGAGACTCGTGGTACTCGACGTATCCGGTATCTGGCGCGGCGGCAGTGGTGTCCTGACCGCGGAGGGGAAACGCGGCAGCCGTGAGGACCAGGAAAGCAC
>DASWDV010000285.1:0-2780 GCA_036395075.1 Gemmatimonadaceae bacterium
GTCGTAACTGTCAACGACGCGGTTCACCTCCGGCCGGATCTGGCCGCCCTCCGCGTTGAGGGTCCCCACGAAGCCCTGGTCGGCGTGCCGGTGAACTTCACGGCGTTCGTCATGGAGCGCAACGGCGACGTCGGAGCGCGCGCCAGCTGCGTTCTCTACGTCGACGGCACCGCGGTGGATCGGGCTGACGGGATTTGGGTGGATGCGGGTCGCGTTGTATCCTGCGCGATGGCCCACAGCTTCGGCACCACGGGGACACACACGCTCGAGGTGCGCGCCGAGAACGTCCAGCCCGGCGACTACGATGACGCGAACAACGGGGCGACGGCTTCGATTCAGATCGTACAACTGCGCGAATTCCGCACCTTCTCACTGCAGGCAAGTTCGCTCGTACAAAACACCTGGAGTCGCTACATCTCGACGCTCACCACGCTCGAGGGTATAGAAGAGACCTGGGATCAGACGATCTCGGCGCAGGGCCCATTCCAGTCCGGGTTGATGCTGGGCCTCATCGACCGCAAGCTGAATTTTCCTGTCGTAATGCACGGCGAGATGGCGACCAACGGAACGACCGTGAATGTGCTCGATCAAACGCTCGCAACGAGCGAGCCGGCGTACTGGTTCCCGACAGAGTGGGGAGCATCCTGCGGTACTGCATTCGCGGCCAGCACCGACCTGTACATCTGCACCTTCGAGAGCGGGGAGCTTGCCGGCGTATCGATCATACAGTACAACTGGTGGGGCGCGGACGTGCAGTATCACAGCAGCAGCTACGTGACGTACTGGGACCCGTCGTGCGCGAACAATCTGTGCGAGAGATACGTCATCAACGACTACTCGCAGGTCGGGCCGATGTTTACCTTCGGTCCCGACTTCCAGGGAAGCCTCTCGGTACAGGGGCTGGGTGATGACGCGCCCACTGTCTCAATGGGGACGGCGCCGCTCTCACCAGTCAGCTTCGACTACGACTACACGGATCCAGGCTGCGCCACTACGCCCGTGTCGAGATCATGCACTGAAACCCACGTCCACAGTGCAGGCGTAATGGGCTACATCTCCTTTGGCAGTTGGCCGTAAGGCGTAACCCGGTGGTTCTGCGCGCGAGCTGCATGCGAGTACAGCTCGCCTAGCTGTCATCGCCAAGGTTTTGCGACCTTGTCCAGCAGCTCCTGTGACCGGAGACTTGTGATGGATTGGATCTTTAGCGTCATGGCGTTCTTCATCAAATATCCGCTACTCGCTGCGCCAATCGGTCTTTTGCTGGTCGGCCTCGGTCGTTGGACTCACCGGGGACTGGCGACGACCGCGGGCGTCATGTGGCTCATGTACTCGCTGTGGGAGTTCGCGATCAAGCAGCGTTGGCTCTGTCGCGGCGACTGCGACATTCGCGCCGACCTGCTGTTCATTTACCCGGTTCTCCTGCTTGGATCGGTGGCCGCTGTAGTGAGCCTGCTTATAAAACCGCGTCGACGCAGGCCGTTTCATGAACACGACCGTCTAGATCCGAGCTAGCCCTGACCAGAAGCAACTGGTCTAATTTACTGATTTAATCGGAGGCCTTTCGTATGCGCGTCGTTACGTTCGCCCTCGCCGCATGCTGCCCCGTTCTCGCTGCACAGGCACAGCCGTCACTCTCCTCGGCAGATTCGACGGTAATCATCAGCCTGGGCACGGGCGCGGAGATCCTCGCGAACATTCGGCGTGCGTATCACGGGCAGGTTGTGATCGCCGAGGACCTGCAGCGTTTTTAGAGGTTAGGGCTGAACCCGCGTCACGCATTCAGTTTCGGCGTCGGCCACGTATGCTTCTATAGGTATGACGTCACGTCTGCTGATGATGCTTCAGGTTGTCGTCGCGCCGCCTCAAAAGCTCGGCGCTGTGCCTCATGGAACGCGCGTCATAGCGCCCATTACAAGCGGTACCTTCGAAGGCCCTCGCCTGCGCGGCAAGGTCTTGCCGGGCGGAGGTGACTGGACACTCTCGCGGTCCGACGGCGTCCTCGAGCTCGATTTGCGAATCACGCTCGAGACCGACGACGGCGCCTTGATCAGTATGAGCTCCTTCGGTCTCCGTCATGGCCCCCCTGAGGTATTGGCGGCGCTCGCGCGAGGCGAAGCCGTCGATCCATCGAAGTACTACTTCCAGACCGCGCCCCGTTTCGAAACGAGCGCGCCACCCTATGCGTTCCTGAACAGTTTGATCGCTATCGCCTCCGGCGATCGCCGCGCGACCGGGCCGATTTACACGATCAACGAAATCCTGTAGCCATGCGCACGTTCGAAGACGAGGGCATCTCCTCGCGGCCACTCATGACGGTGAGAATCATCGCCGCTCCTCTGCAAAAGCTCGGTGCGGTACCCCACGGCGTTCGTAGCTTCGTGCCGGTCGCGGGCGGTGACTTCGAAGGCCCGCGGCTTCGCGGGAAGGTTCTGCCGGGCGGAGGTGATTGGCTGTTGCTGCGCTCCGACGGCGTCCTGGAGCTGGATCTGCGCATCACGCTGGAGACAGACGATCATGCGCTGATCTATATGACCTTTCAGGGGCTGCGTCACGGTCCGCCGGACGCGATCACCGCGCTTAGCCGTGGAGAGGTCGTCGATCCCGCGCGTTACTACTTTCGAACAGTGCCGAGATTCGAGACCTCGACGGAAGCATACGCATTCTTGAATCGCATCGTCACCGTTGGTGTTGGCGAAACTCGCCCCGACGGAGCGGTGCACAGAATCGACGAGATCCTGTGATGACGTGCGGTATCGCAACATTCCCTTTCCCTTCTCTCT
>DASWDV010000286.1:0-2492 GCA_036395075.1 Gemmatimonadaceae bacterium
TCGCAAGGCGCTTCGCGGCGACGACATGAACGAGATTCGCGCGGCACAGGAAGAGTTGACGAAGGTGTTCAGCGAAGCCGGCCAGGCGTTCTATCAGCAGCAAGGGCAGGCCGGAGCGCAGCCGGAGGCGGGTCAACAGCCTGGTACCACTCCGGGCGCCGACGCAGGCGCTAAGCCCGCGGAGGACGTAGTGGAAGCCGACTATGAGATAGTCGACGAGAAAAAGTAAGGCATTTCGGGTATCAGCAACCCCGGGCTGTGATCGGGGTTGCTGATCGAAAAGTCTCCTGTTGTAGGACGGCCCGTTCCACCATAAGATTGCTGGCCTATTTGATCAGCAATGCTGTTTCCGCGCGCGCCAAGTGAGGTATTATGAGACGAGCTTCTGTCAGCGTGGCCATTTTCGCCTGTCTGCTCGCGATGACAGCATGCGCCGACTCCACGGCGCCGTCGGCCTCGCGGAACGTAAAACCAGCTCCGAGCGGCGTAAGCAACACTCGCTACATCCTTGCCTCGGGGGACACGCCGCCTCCGGGTTGCACCGACGTTGGTGACGGTTACTGGCTATGCGGCGAGGACGGCACCAACGGAGCAGTGCAGACTAATCAAGCTACCCTGTCCAACCAGTCTACTAACGCTCGCTAACGCTCCAATCGGGCAGTTTTGCCCACCACGCATCGGCACGGATCCCAACAGGATGGATCCGTTTCGACGCGCCGTGAACGTTGCGTAGCTCATAGACCCACATCGCCGGCGCATCGGCAGTCAGAATTCGGTAAGCGCGACGATACAACTCGACGCTCCGCGTCGGGTTCATTTCCTTCACGGCGCTGTCGATCACTGCGTCGAATGCCGGACTGCCGTACGACGTGGCGTTGTAACCTCCCTTCTTGATTTCGGAGCTCGCCCATTCCTCGCGCACCGACGATGGGGTCGGATCGATGTGCCACGCATTTAGCAGCGACTCGAACTTCCGATCTTCCATTCGGCTGCCGAACGTATTCAGCTCGAGCTCCTCGATACGAACATTTGCCCCCGCCTTCCTCCACTGCTCCTGGAGGAGCACCGCGATCCTTTTGCGGATTGCGCTGGAGTTGGGAACAGTGAGCGAGAAAGCAAGCGGGCTTTTGCCACGAAAACGCATCCCATCGACGCCCCGCGCCCACCCGAGTGAATCGAGAGTCCTTGAGGCGGCTTGCGGATCGTAGGGTAGACCAATCGTGGTGTCGCTAGTCACCAGAATGCGCGTCGCCGGCCCGTGCGCGACAAGGCCAAGAGTATCGAAAACGTTGCGCACGATCGCCTCGCGATCGACCGCCTTCACGAGCGCCCTCCGCACCTCTCGCTCTCCAAGAATCGCGTGCGGCCCGGTGTTCCCAGCGTTCCGCAGGTTGAACGCGACGTAACCGTAGTCGAGGCTGCCAGGCGAGACGATGATGTCCTCGTTCTTTGCCTTGACTTGCGGAATCAGCTCCGGCTTTACGACATCGAGAAAATCGGCATCGCCGTTCAGAAATCTGACTGAAGCCGCGGTGTAGTCAGGGGAAACCAGCCAGATCGCGCGGTCGGCGGCGGGCCTTCCGCGATAGTTTGCGCTGTCCGCCTGCAGCACCAACCGGCTGCCACGCTCCCACACTCCGAATCTGAAACGTCCGCTGCCCACCGGCGCCCGTGAGAAACCGCTCTCGTGCAGCGTGGCGGGCGGGATCTTCTGCAGGAGATGCGAAGGAAGAATCAGGACCGGGGTCGCAATCTTGTAGAACGAGTCGGGCGTGCGCTGGTGCAGCCAGACAACCGCCGTCAGCGAGTCGGTGACCGTGACGGAATCGACGTTGTCGAGATTCGATGCGAGGGGTGACGCGAGCGATGTGTCCTTCACTAACTGAAACGTGTAACGCACATCGGCGGCGCTTACCGGGACTCCATCGTGCCAGCGTGCGCGCGAATCGATGTGAAAGGCCACGGACATCGAGTCGGGGCTCCATCGCCAACGATCCGCCAGATGCGGAGTAAATCCGGCATCGCCCACCGTGTTGAGCGATGGACCGATGTCGGCGAGGTTGTCGAACACCTGGTCGACGATCTGCTTGCCGAGCAATGTCAGCGTGAGGGGAGGAAGAAGCACGTCGGCGTCGGCGGCGGTGGACAACACGATGGTACCGCCCACGTGCTTATCGCTCGAGCACGCAGCGACGAAAAAAAAGGTTGCCAGCGTGATCGAAAAACAGGGTTTAACTGCGATCACACGGTGCTTCCGAGCGAAAACGCTGCGAGGCCTTGAGGCGTCTGGTAATCCGAAACGTTCGCGCTCACCGCCCAATCGAGGAACGCTTCGAGCAGATTCGGGTCGAACTGTCCCTTCGACGCGCGCATCACCTCGGCCGCGCGCGGATGCGACAGGCTGTCGTGGTAGGAGCGCGCGGTAGTCAAAGCGTCGTATACATCGGCGACGCAAAGTATGCGGGCGGCAAAGGGAATATCATCGCCAGCCA
>DASWDV010000287.1:0-1540 GCA_036395075.1 Gemmatimonadaceae bacterium
GAAGTACTCGATATCGGGGCGAACCGCCATGCGAAGAGCATCCCGGGCTTCGGTGAGCCACAAGGGCTGGCTTACGTGCCCGATTCCAACCGTTTGTACGTGGCGAACGGCAGCGCCGGCCGCGTCGACGTCCTCGATGGAGGATCGCTCGCTCCGCTACAGCGCATCGCCAAGCTCGACGATGCTGACAATGTTCGTTACGACAGCGCGCGGCGCACGGTCGTCATCGGCTATGGCCAAGGAGCGCTACGCATTATCCACACCGACAGCGCCGAATCGGCGGGTGACATTCCGCTCTCGGGCCATCCTGAATCGTTTCAACTCGAAAAGATTGGAAGCCGCGCGTTCGTCAACGTGCCCTCCGCCCGACACGTCGCGGTCGTCGACCGTGCCAAGCGCGAAGTGATCGCGACCTGGGAGGTGCCAGAGGCGCGCGAGAATTTTCCGATGGCGCTCGACGAAAAGGGCAGACGGCTCTTTGTCGGGACGCGCTCGCCCGGCATGCTGCTCGTGTACGACACCGATTCCGGGAAGGTCATCGCGAAGCTGCAGATTGGCGGCGACACGGACGATATTTTCTTCGATCCAGACCGCAAGCGTGTGTACGTCATCTGCGGGGAAGGTCGGATCGACATATTTCGAGCCGAAAGCCGCGAGCGCTATACAAGCGAAGGTTCGATCGAGACGGCGCCGCGGGCCCGTACCGGCTTATTTGTGCCTGAAGAAGGCAAGCTCTATGTCGCCGCGCCGACGACCAGCGCATCGCCCGCTCGCGTGCTTGTCTATCAAGCTCGATGAATGGAACGGAAAGTGGACCGACCGGAGCAGAACGATTCAGACATGCCTGTCGATTCATGCATGCACCCTTGGAGGCACCCATGGCTCCCTTTGCGTCACCTGCATTTACCGCCTCGGCAACCCTCAAGCCGCTAGGCTTCGACCCGGCGAAGCTCAACGGGCTCTCCGAACGGCTGATTCGCTCCCATTGGGAGAACAATTATGGCGGCTCGGTCAAAGCGCTGGCGGTCGTGAAGAAGCAGCTCGCCGAGGCTTTGGAGAACAAGGACACACCGCCTTACGTCTACAACGACTTGAAGCGCGAGCATCTGATGCGCACGGGTTCGGTCGTGCTGCACGAGCTCTACTTCGACAACCTCGGCGGAGACGGCAAAGCGGACGCCACGGCGCGAAGCGCGCTTTCCGACGCGTTCGGCTCTTACGACACTTGGGAAACCGAGTTTCGCCGGATTGGTCTGGGACTCGGCGGTGGATCGGGGTGGGTCATGCTCGGATACAACGTTCATACCGCCCAGGTAGAGAACTACTGGCTCTGGGATCACTTGCACGGTCCGCCGGCCACGATGCCACTTCTGGTCATGGACATGTACGAGCACTCGTACCAGATGGACTTTGGCGCGGCGACTGCGAAGTACGTCGATGCATTTTTTCAGAACATTCGCTGGGACGCAGTCATGGCGCGCCTGGAGCAAGCGGGGCGACTGGCGAAAGTGTAGGGAACCATGCCAACCGGGCCGTAGGG
>DASWDV010000288.1:0-1860 GCA_036395075.1 Gemmatimonadaceae bacterium
TGGCCGGACGCCACGGCAACAAAGGTATCGTTGCCCGTATCGTTCCCGAGGAGGACATGCCGTTCCTCCCCGATGGCCGCCCCGTCGACATCGTTCTCAACCCGCTCGGCGTGCCGAGTCGTATGAACGTCGGACAGATCCTCGAGACCCATCTCGGATGGGCGGCGCGTCTGCTCGGCTTCTACGCCAAGACTCCCGTATTCCAGGGCGCGAACGAGCGCGAGATCGGCTTGCTGCTCAAGCTCGCCGCGGTTGCCTGGGTTCGCGATGCACTCGACCTCAAGGTCGAAGGCGTCAAGATCACGGACGAGGAGATCCGGGGAATTCTCTCCGACGTCAAGGCCGCCGCGCACTACGGTGAGCGGGTCGAGCTTCTCGGCGATGCGACGATCGACGCCCTCGGCGCTCGAGGCGTGTCCGCTGAAACGCGCGATGTCTACAACCGCATCCGCGAGTTCGTATCGGCCGCTGCCCGCGAGCTCGCGAGCAGAGACACCGCGGAGATCGATAACCAGATCGCATTCCACAGCCATGCGGCAGGTGACGAGGAATACGAGCCGGTGGCGCGCGCGCAGTACAAGACCGCCGCTACTCAAATCGAGAAGAAGAGAAATACTGATCCCGCGTCAGTGCTTGCCAGTCAGGAGCTGCCCGCTCTCGCGGCGGCGCTTGGCGCCAAAAAGTCCGAAGTCGACGTCGATGCGGCGGCAATGGAGCTGATGCGTCTGGCGGGAATCTCCGCCGGAGGCAAGGTCAGGCTGCGTGACGGCCGCACCGGTGAGACTTTCGCCAACCCGGTAACGGTTGGTGAGATCTACATGCTCAAGTTGTCGCATCTGGTGGACGACAAGATTCACGCGCGTAGCATCGGGCCCTACTCTCTCGTTACGCAGCAGCCGCTCGCCGGGAAGGCGCAGTTCGGCGGCCAGCGCTTCGGAGAAATGGAAGTGTGGGCACTCGAGGCTTACGGCGCTGCACATACGCTGCAGGAGATTCTCACCGTCAAATCGGACGATGTGAACGGCCGCAGCAGAGTTTACGAGGCAATCGTGAAAGGACAGAACCTTCCCGAGCCGGGAATTCCAGAGTCTTTCAACGTGCTCGTTCAGGAGCTGAAGGCGCTGGGAATCCACGTCAGCATGGGAGCGAACGCTACCAGCGGCTACGGCGTCGGAAACATCGGCTCCAGAAACGGCAACGGTAGCGGGGGGGAGGGATAACTAATGATTGATTTCCGCAGCACGCGCGAGACGCGCGCGTCTTCATTCGACTACATCCAGGTCCGCATCGCTTCTCCGGAAGAGATGCGCGGTCCGAAGGATTCGAAGGAGCGCGAGCGCCTCGAGATGGCCGGTCTCCGCACCTGGTGGTCGTGGGGCGAAGTTCTCAAGCCCGAGACCATCAACTACCGCTCGTTCAAGCCCGAGAAAGACGGCTTGTTCTGCGAGCGGATCTTCGGTCCGGTCAAGGACTGGGAATGCCATTGCGGCAAGTACAAGAGAATTCGTTACCGTGGAGTGATCTGCGATCGCTGCGGCGTCGAAGTCACCCTGAGCCGCGTCCGTCGCGAGCGCATGGGTCACATCGAGCTCGCCGTACCCGTCGCGCACATCTGGTTCTTCAAGACACTGCCGAGTCCGATGGGCAACCTCGTCGACCTGACGCTCCGTGATCTCGAGAAGGTCATCTACTACTCGAATTACGTCGTCATCGAGCCGGGCAAGCAGGAAGTGCAGGCGAACGAGCTACTCGATGAGGACACCTTCCTCAACCTGAAGCAGAAGGCGAAGGACGAGGGCGACAACGCGTTCCTCGCCGACATCGGGGCGCCCGCTGTCCGCGAACTCCTCAGGAGAATCG
>DASWDV010000289.1:0-20451 GCA_036395075.1 Gemmatimonadaceae bacterium
TCGAGTCACGCCTTTTCTTCGTCGACAAGCTTGCCACCATGGGCGCACGCATCGTCCTCTGCGATCCGCATCGAGCGCTCGTGCACGGTCCCTCGCGATTGCGGGGCGCCTTCCTCGAGTCCCCCGACATCCGCGCCGGAATGGCGATGCTGCTGGCCGCCCTCTGTGCGGACGGCACGAGCTTCATCAATAATGTCGGCCAGATCGAGCGTGGTTACGAGCGCATCGACGAGCGGCTGAACGCGCTCGGCGCTTCAATCACACGGGTTGACGATCGGCGCCACTAGCGTGAGCGAGGTCGCCAAAGAAGTCGTCCCTGACTTCGACAGCTGGGGAATTCGCGCCTTTACCACCACACGCGACGCGGGCTCGTTCGGTCTTGCCGGGACCGATCCTGTCAACGAAGTGATGAGCCGGTGGACGGCGCTGCAGAAAGAGCTGTCCGACACAGCACGCCGTGTTGCATCTATCCGGCAGGTCCACGGCACTCGCATCCTCGTCCATACCGGCGGCTGGGAGGGTTGGCTCCGCGGCGGTGAAGCGGACGGCCACATCGCCGCCGAAAAAGGGACGGCGCTCGCGGTAGGAGTTGCCGACTGTGTCCCGGTATTCATCGCGCACCCATCAGGGATCGTAGCCCTGCTTCATTCCGGATGGAGAGGAACCGCTGCCCACATTACGACTGAAGCACTAGGCGCACTGGCGCGCTATGGCCTTCCGCCCGACGAACTTGCGATTCACCTGGGTCCCGCGATCTGCGGACGCTGTTACGAGGTGAGCGCCGAAGTTCGAGAGCAACTGACGGGGCAGCCGGTAACGCGAGGGGGGCACGTCGACCTGCGCTCGCTGATCGCCGAGCACGCGACCGAGATGGGCGTGCAAAAAATCTCCGTGAGCTCGTCGTGTACCAAATGCGACAACGACCGGTTCTTTTCCCACCGCGCTGGAGACAAAGGGCGGCAGATCGCGGTCATCGCCGCCCAAGCTTAATTCCCGATCTCGGCTCTAGCTGGCCACAGGAGTCCATAAGCGGGGAGCTCTTAGCTGCTTAGCTTCTTAGCCGCGAGCTTCTGCGACCGGCCACCCGGCGCTTCGTGAGGGATCCCGCTTTCGTCGTACCTCCTGTTCGTCGTTTTCTCTTCGGACCAGGCTTGAGAAGCGAATCTCGAACGACTGAAAAGCTCCCAGCTAGATAGCTGAAAAGCTAAGAGCTCCCCGCTTATGTACTCCTGTAGCCAGCTTTGCGCGGCGCACTGCGCGGTAGGCGCGGCAACTTGACTCACCCGTCTCCCGGGTCTACATTGCGTAGGGCGTTCAACTCGGCGGCCAACCGGAATGTGGGGATACCCCCACATTTTTTTGTCTCTGGAAGAAACCTCGAAGCTGTATGAACGAAACGCTGGAAACTCTTGTGGCTTCAGAAATTAAGCCGCTTGGACTAGAGCTTTTCGAACTCAAGGTCGGGGGAAGCAAGGGCCGTCCCGTTATCGACGTCCGCGTCGAACGCGAGGACGGTGAAAAGGTGACGGTCGAGGATTGTGCGACGGCGTCGCGCACGATCGAAGCGAGACTGGACGCGGAAGATTTTGGGGGCAGGCGATACGTTCTCGAGGTGTCGTCGCCGGGGATCGAGCGACCACTTCGCGGTGCGAAGGATTGGACGAGGTTCGCGGGTAAGACTGCGGTTGTCACCACCAGCGTGGTGGGCGATCCGGCAGGCAGGCGTACCGATGAAGTGGAGATTGTCGGCGTCGAAGGAGACGCCGGTCAGGAAACTGTGATTGTGCATGATGAGCGTGGCGATGAGCGACGCTTTCCGCTTGCCGCGGTCGAGAAGGCCCGGCTGGCGTTTCACTGGAAAAGGTAGGGTTGAGACATGGCAGCTTCGGTAGAGATTCTGACGGCGATCCGCGAGTTGACCAACTCGAAACAGATCGACCGGGCTGAATTGCATGGGCTTCTCGAGGACGGTATCAACGCCGCTCTCGCCAAGAAGCACGGGCCAACGGTGCAGGCTGAAGTCGACATCGATGAGAACAAAGGCGCAATCCGTATTGTGCTTCTCAAGACGGTCGTCGAGGAAGTGACCGATCCCGCGAGCCAGATCTCACTGGAGGAAGCCCGCTTCGAGGACCCGGACTTTCAGATCGGCGACCAGATGGAGATTCCGGTCGACTTCGCCGAGTTCGGAAGAACGGCGGTGCAGGCGGCCAAACAGCGAATCATCCAGCGCGTCAGGGAAGGCGAGCGCTCCAAGATCCGCGACGAGTTTTCGAGCCGGGTGGGCGATCTTCTCTCCGGCGAAGTCCAGCAAATCGAGCGCGGGAAGCTCGTCATCATGCTCAACAAGTTCCGCGAAGCTGAAGCGATAATTCCGTACCGCGAGCAGAACCACCGCGAGCACTTTCACCAGGGCGATCCTATCCGCGCGGTCCTCAAGCGCGTCGAGGAGACTCCCAAGGGTCCTCGCCTCGTTCTGAGTCGCGCCGATGCGCTCTTTGTGAAAGCGCTCTTCAAGCTCGAGGTGCCGGAGATACAGCAGAATCTCGTCGAGATTCGGGCGAGCGCCCGCGAAGTCGGCAGCCGCACCAAGATCGCGGTCTTCTCGCGGGACGATTCCGTCGATCCAGTCGGAGCATGCGTGGGCCTCAAGGGCTCACGGGTGCAGGCGGTTGTAAATGAATTGGGCGGTGAACGAATCGACATCGTGCCGTGGTCGGCCGATCCCGAGCGGTTTGCCAAACTCGCGCTTGCGCCTGCGCGAGTCGCGCGCGTGTTCAGCGATCCGGCCACGAAGACGATTCAGGCGATCGTCGACGAGGACCAGCTCTCGCTGGCAATCGGACGCAATGGTCAGAACGTCCGGCTCGCGTCGGAGCTGACCGAGTGGAAGATCGAGCTTTACTCGAGCAGGGAGTGGATGGAGAGAGGCAGCGATCAGCCAATCTTCGCTCCGCTTCCCGCCGACGAGCCGGTGTCCGGCGTCAACCCCCGCTTGGCCGAGCTTGACGGAATGCAGCCGGCGACCGTTGCCGTTCTCGAGGAGGCGGGCTACCGGACCCTCGACGATATCATCGATCTCGAGCGTGAGGATTTTCTGCGTCTCCCGGGCATTGCTCCGGAAGAAGCCGATCGCTTGATGGCAATAATCAATGAGCTCACGACCGACGAAGCTCCTGATGCCGCCGAAGAGGCGGTAGCTACGACGGAAGCCGACGCGGAGGCAAGCAGCGAAATGGCGTCGGAGGGTGGTAACGCTTCCGCGCCCGATGTTACTGCCGATGAGGAAGGAAAAAAGGCGGAGTAGTTGACGATGGACATGGTCCTCAAGCGCAAGCTCCTCGGCCTTATCGGCCTTGGTGTTCGCGGGCGGGGCGCGGTCATTGGAGTTGAGCGGGTGCGAGACGCGGCAAGACACGGAAAGTTGCAGCTGGCTATTGCGGCGCCCGACGCTTCAAGCAACAGTTTGGAGAAAGTTCTACCGCTTCTGCACGCTCGCGGGATCGAGGTTTTTGCTGGACCGCCGGCCCACGAATTGGGTGCGGCGGTAGGACGTGAAACGACTGCGGTTATAGGGATTGTCGACAAGGGTCTGGCAATGGGCATTCGGGGGTTGAAACCCGAGCCGATGCCGGATGTCCGTAAGGAGGAGTTGGGTTGAGCAAGCTTCGAGTACATGATCTGGCGGGCGAATTCGGAATTTCCAGCGATGAGGTGATCAACCTCCTTCGCCAGATGGACGTTCCAGTGCGCAGCCATCTCAGTCCGCTGAGCGACGATCAGGTCGCTCGCATTCGTGCGCGCTGGGAGCGCGAAAAGCGCGCGCGCGTCGCCGCTCCGACCGCTGCTACTCGTCGTCGTCGCGGAACGGCCGCCGCAGCCCCTGCGCCCGAGACCAAAGCGGAGACGCCGGCACCAGCCGACGCGACGCGACGTCGGCGCCGCGCTGCTATTGAACCGGTAATCGAGGCGCCAGCGGCTGAAGCTCCGGCTCTTCTCGAAACGAAAGCGCCGGCTCCAATAGCGCCATCTGCTGTACCGACTCCGATTGCCGCTTCGATGCCTGCGGAAGCTCCTGCAGTCGAGCGCCCAAGACCCTCCGCGCCGGCGCGGCCGAGCGCCGCTCCCGCCCCACAGGCGCCTGAGCGCGTCGATGGGCGCGAGCGGCAGCGTCCGCAGCCTGTAGTTCCCGGTGCGCCACGGCCGCGGCCGATTGCGACAGGTGCGCCCTACGCTCCACCGCGACCAGTCGCTTCAGCGGCGCCTGGCGCTGGCACCGCACCGCCACGTCGGGAGGACCGCAGTCCGGGGCGCGGTGAAGATCGCGGCGCGCGCCGCGGCAAGAAAGGAAAGCGCGGTGTCGATCAGGAAGCGGTGTCGGCGAACATTGGTAAGACAATGGCGTCGATGCGCGGTCCCATCCGTCGCGGCGGTGCGCGTCGGGCGGAAGACGGCACCTACCGGGAGGAGCTCGCCGCCCAGCGCCAAGCCGAGGTCGAGCGCGAAAAGAAAACCGTCCGCGTCAACGAGTTCATCACCGTTAGCGAGCTCGCACAGATCCTCAAGGTTCCCGCCGTTCAGATCGTCGGATTTGCCTTCAAGAATCTTGGCCTTATGGTGACCATCAACCAGCGTCTCGACTTCGATCAGATCGAGTTGATTGCCGGCGAGTTCGGTTTCCAGGCCGTGAAGGAAGAGGAGTACGCGGCCGATCTGAAGACGACGCCGACGGCGGAAGACACCGCTGAGCAGCTCGAGTCTCGCCCACCCGTCGTGACGATCATGGGTCACGTCGACCACGGAAAGACGTCGCTTCTCGATTACATCCGTAAATCGAACGTCGTCGCCGGCGAGTCTGGCGGGATCACGCAGCACATTGGCGCCTATCACGTTTCGCTTCCCGGTGGGAAGGCGATCACCTTCCTCGATACTCCGGGCCACGAAGCATTTACGGCAATGCGCGCGCGCGGCGCGCAGGTGACGGACATTGTAGTTCTCGTCGTCGCTGCCGACGATCAGGTGATGCCGCAAACCATCGAAGCGATTTCGCACGCGAAGAACGCGGGCGTGCCAATGATTGTTGCGATCAACAAGATCGACCTCCCCGGCGCGAATCCGATGAAGGTGAAACAGGATCTGCTGCAGCACGGAGTCGTGCTCGAGGAATTCGGCGGCACTGTGCTTTCGAGCGAGGTGTCGGCGAAGAAGGGAACGAACATCGATTCGCTTCTCGATCAGATTCTGCTGCAGGCCGAGATTCTCGACCTGAAGGCGAATCCGAACCGCGGCGCAACCGGAGCAGTGATCGAAGCGCAGCTGGATCCGGGAAAGGGTGCGATTGCGACGATTCTGGTCAACAACGGCACTCTCCACGTCGGCGACGATTTCATTTGCGGCATGTACTCCGGCCGCGTGAGAGCGCTGCTTGACGAGCGTGGTCGCAGCATCAAGGATGCTGGTCCCGCAATCCCTGCTCAGATCCTCGGCATTGGCGGAGTGCCGATGGCCGGCGACCAGTTCGTCGTCGTCGAGGACGCGATGGAATCACGGGAGATTGCGCAGCGTCGTCAACGCCTCGATCGCGAGGCGAAGAGTCGCCGCACCGCAAAGGGTGTGGTTTCGCTCGAGGACTTCATGTCGCAAACAGCTCCCGGGCAGAAACGGACTCTGCGCATTGTCATCAAGGCAGATCAAGGCGGTCCGGCGGAAGCTCTCGCCGACGCCCTCGGCCAGCTCTCGAACGAAGAGGTTTCAGTCGACGTCATCCACCGTGGCGTCGGCGCCATTACTGAGAGCGACATTCTTCTGGCACGCGCGTCGGGAGCGATCATCGTCGGATTCCACGTACGGCCTGACAATAACGCTCGTGCCGCTGCCGAGCGCGAAGGCGTCGACATCAAGCTCTACAAGATCATCTACGAGGCTGTGGAAGACGTCAGAGCAGCGCTCGAAGGCATGCTTCGTCCCGAAGAGAAGGAAGTCGTTCTCGGAGAAGCCGAGGTCCGCGAGCTCTTCAAGGTGCCGCGTATGGGGGTCATCGCGGGATGCTCCGTGCGCAATGGAGTCATCAATCGACAGGGCCGCGTTCGGGTCATTCGCGATGGCGTCGAGGTTTATGACGGAGCCATCTCCTCGCTCCGTCGCTTCAAGGACGACGTCAAGGAAGTGCGCGAAGGATTCGAGTGCGGCATTGGCGTCGAGAACTTCAACGATATCAAAGTCGGTGACGTGCTCGAATGCTACCGCAAGGAGCAGGTGGCGCGCACTTTGACCTCGGCGGCGGGCGCGTCTGCGTAACACCCGCCGAGCGGACCGCGTCGCCGAAGCGGTCCGCATGGAGGTCGCGACTTTCCTCACTGAATCGGCCAAGGATCCGCGCATCGTCGGCTTCGTGACGGTGACGGCAGCCGAGGTCAGCCCCGACCTCCGGCACGCCCGCGTATACGTGAGCGTGCTTGGCAGTGATACCGAAAAACAGGCGACCTTCGATGGGCTGAATAGCGTCGCCTCGCATCTTCGTTCTCGTGTCGGGCAGCAGCTTCGGCTTCGTGTCGCGCCCGACATCCAGTTCAAGGAAGACGATACGATTGCCCGCGCTGCCCGTATCGAGTCGCTCCTCGCTGACGTGAAGAAGAATGATGCCGCCGCTCCGGAAAGTGGACGGAAAGAAGACTGACCGTTCGAACGAGCCCCCGCCAACAGTCGAGGGTTTGCTGCTAGTAGACAAGCCGGCGGGAATGACGTCGCACGACGTCGTCCAGCACGTTCGGCGCATGTATGGTGAGCGAAGCATTGGCCACCTTGGCACCCTTGACCCATTCGCGACCGGACTTCTTGTCCTTCTTCTTGGCCGGGCGACGCGGCTCGCAACGTTCCTCGACACCGAGCCGAAGGTGTATCAAGCCACCATCAGTTTCGGAGAGGAAACCGATACCGACGACGCGACCGGAACGGTAATTCGCACGTCACCGCTTCCGCTCAAGAGCGCATTCGCGAAAGCGGTGGAATCTTTGACCGGTGACATCTCCCAGGTTCCACCGGCCTATTCCGCGAAAAGCGTGGACGGTGTGCGCGCGTACGACGCCGCGCGCCGCGGAGTGCCGCTTGAGCTGACGCCGGTTGATGTTGTCGTTCACGGTTGGGTATTGAGCTCTGTCACCGACGACTCGGTTTCGGCAGTCATCACGTGCAGCGGCGGCACCTACATTCGCGCTCTCGCGCGTGATCTGGGACGGCTCGTCGGTTCCGCCGCGCACCTCGCGTCTCTCCGGCGCACCCGTGTAGGAGCGTTCGATGTTCAGGACGCGTCGACGCTGGAGAATCTCGTTGCCGATCGCACGCGAATCAGATCGCTACGCGTTGTAGCCGATGCGTAATCGCCTTGCCGCGTCCGACGATTCGGGGCTTCCGCCCTACGTCACGGGAACCGTCATCACTGTCGGGACTTTCGACGGAGTACACCGCGGACATCAAGATGTCGTCGGCCGGCTCGTGAACCGGTCTCGTGTGCTCAAGATTCCGAGCGTCCTCATCACCTTCGAGCCGCATCCCCTCGAAATAGTGAATCCGGCAGCGGCTCCCCTGGCACTCACGACCCACGATGAGAAGCTCGAAGTGCTGGCCGAGACTGGTCTCAATTATCTGGCCGTGGTGCCGTTCACTCCGGAGCTCGCGACCTACTCGGCGGAAGATTTCGTGGAGCTTATTCTACGGCGCTGCTTTCGACTCCAGGAATTGTTGATCGGTTACGATCACGGGTTCGGACGCCAGCGCGCTGGCAACGTTGGTGTTCTCCGCACACTCGGAGAGCGGGACGGGTTCCGGGTTGATGTCGTCGATCCCGTTTCCACCCAGGACGGTCACGCCGTATCGTCGACATCGATTCGCCGGGCGGTCGCGGGAGGCGATTTGGCGAGAGCTGCCGATGGCCTTGGACGACCCTATTCCGCTAGCGGCAGAGTAATTCCTGGATCGCAGCGGGGCCGCACGATCGGCTTTCCGACGCTGAATCTCGGTCCGCCACCCCCGAGGAAGCTTCTGCCGCCGGAAGGTGTATATGCTGTGCGAGTCCAGACGCCGGCCGGAGCGGTCGGCGGAATGATGAACCTTGGCCCGCGTCCGACATTCGGCGATTCAACAACGTCACTCGAGGTGCACCTCTTCGACACTGCTGGAGATTTTTATGGGTCGCAAGTACGCGTCGACTTCATCGCGAGGCTGCGCGAAACCCGAAAATTCTCCTCGGCGGAGCAGCTCGCGAAGCAGCTCACGCACGACGAGCGCGAAGCCAGAAACGCGTTGACTCTCTTCAGCGGCCCGGGTAACCTTAAAGGCTAATCTCGATGTGCACCCTTTCCCCAGTTCAGTAGAATGAGTCTGAAGTACCGAATTATCTGCATAATCGCGCTCATAGCCGCGTCCGTTTGGGCGCTTTTTCCGCGCACCGTGGTCGAGCGCGTCAAGCGCAACGGCGAGTTCGTATACGATACGGTGCGTCGCGTTCCATTGAAGAAAGGCCTCGATCTACAGGGCGGAATGCACCTCGCGCTCGAAGTTGACGAGTCGAAGGGCCCGGTTCCCGACAAGGGGAAGGCGATCGACAACGCGCTCAAAGTGGTACGCAACCGAATCGACGAGTTCGGCGTATCGGAGCCGGTGGTTCAAAAGGCCGGAAATGACCGCATCATCGTTGAGCTGCCAGGCATCGATGATCCGCGTCGAGCTCAGGACGTCGTGCAAAAGTCGGCGTTTCTCGAGTTTCAGATTACGGACAAGACCCAGGCGCTCGATAAATCGCTGCCGCGGATCGATGCGATCCTGAAGGACGCGAAAGTGGCGGTCGCTGCGGCGCCGGCGACGGGCAAAAAGGACACGGCCAACGCCGGACTCCAGTCGCTCTTTACGGCTGACACCTCAAAGAAAGCCGACACCGCAAAGACGGACAGCGCGAAAGCGGCCGCGGGAATCGTTGGCGGACCCGGCGCTTTCTCCAAGCTCGTGCAACAAGGACGTCTGCCCGGCGAATACTACGTCGCGCAAACCGACGTCCCATTGGTAACTCAGTATCTGGGTATGCCTGAGGTCGCCGCCGCTTTGCCGCCCGGCAAGGTGATTCGGTGGAGCAGCGATACGCTCTCGTATGCGAACCGAACCTATCGCCCATTCTATGTGCTGGACGCGAAGGCGATCATCACCGGCGAATACCTCACTGGCGCGAAGCCCAATACGTCTCCGACGGAGGGAAACCTCGTTGAATTCGTCATGAGCAATGAAGGTGCGCGCCGCTTTCGGACTGAGACTTCCCGGCACATCAAGGACTACATGGCGATCGTGCTCGATCAGCGAGTGATGGGTCAGCCTCCGATTATTCAGAGTGCCATTGGGGCGCGCGGTCAGATCACGATGGGAGGCAAGGACCTCCAGGCTGCGCAGGACCTCGCTCTCGTGCTGAGGGCTGGTTCGCTGCCCGTTCCTCTCAAAGTGGAGGATCTCACGCAGATCGGCGCGAGCCTTGGCCAGGATTCGATCCACAAGGGTATCACCGCCGGAGTGATCGCGGTCAGTCTCGTTATCGTCATCATGCTCGGCTACTACCGCTTCTCGGGCGCGCTCGCTGTCGCAGGGCTCGCGCTCTACATCCTGTACACGCTTGCGGCCCTTGCATGGTTCAGTGCCGTGCTCACGCTGCCTGGCCTCGCCGGATTCGTGCTGTCGATCGGTATTGCCGTGGACGCCAACGTCCTGATATTCGAGCGAATACGAGAGGAGCTTGCGCACGGCAAGACTGTCAGGACCGCCATCGATGAAGGCTTTCGCCACGCCATGAGTGCGATCGTCGACTCCAACGTCTCGACGGCGCTTACTGCCGCAGTTCTCTATCAATACGGCACGGGTCCGGTGCGCGGATTCGCCGTCACCCTTCTCGCCGGTATTGCCGCCTCGATGGTCACCTCGATCTTCGTCGTCCGTACTTTTTACATGCTGTGGCTCGACCGCTCACGCGGCGCCCAGCAGTCACTGAGCATCTGATGCTTCGAATTCTTCACGATACCAACTACGATTTCATCCGCTGGTGGAAGGTGATGGCGGCGATCACCATCGCCTTCATCCTGCTTGGCTTTGCTTCTCTTGCCATCAAGGCCCCGAACTACAGCATCGAGTTTACGGGTGGAACGCTAATGCAGCTGCAGTTCGCCCAGCCACCTGACGTGGGTGAGATTCGCTCGACCCTCGACCATGCGGGAATTGGTGGCGCCGAGATTCAGCAGTTCGGCAGCAATCGCGAGTTCACGGTGCGAGCGCAAAACTCCACCGCGGTCGCAGCGCAATCCAGAGGCGCGGAGAATGTCGCTGTAAGGATCGAGCAGGTTCTGAGGCAGAAGTTCCCTGGAAACAGCCTCAAGGTCATACGTACCGAGGCTGTTGGTCCACGCGTAGGGAGCGAGCTTCGTCGCGGAGCGATCATCGCAATCCTCCTATCCTTCCTCATTACGCTGATCTACCTCTCGATCCGGTTCGAGTGGCGCTTCGCGACAGCCGCGGTCATTGCGACGAGCCACGACGTTTTCACGACGATTGCGTTCCTGAAATTGATGCACCTCGAGATTTCGCTAACGGTCGTCGCGGGTCTGCTGACCGTCCTCGGCTATTCGCTAAACGACACGATTATCATCTTCGATCGCGTACGTGAGAATCTGCGCAAGGGACGGAAGGAGACTCTTTACGAGACGCTCAATCGCTCCATCAACGAGACCCTGCCTCGATCGGTCCTTACCCACGCGACCGCGTTCGCGGCGACGCTCGCGCTTCTTTTCTTTGCCGGAGAAGTGATCCGCCCGTTCGCCTGGGTGATGGCGTTCGGAATTGTTACCGGAACCTTCAGCTCTATTTACGTGGCCGCGCCCGTGCTCCTCTGGATCGAGCGCAAATGGCCCCGTCGCACGGACGCACGTCGATCTTCATCGACAGCCACGCCCACCTCGCGGACCCGGCGTTCTCCGGCGACCGCGACGCGGTAGTCGCGCGCGCCCGCGAGGCGGGCGCGAGAGCGATCATCTGCATCGGCGAATCCCTCTCGGCCGCGGCAACGGCGGCCGGGTATGCCTCTCGGAACAGGGGATTCGTCTTTGCGACCGCGGGCATCCATCCGCACGACGCGGCCGACTTCGACGCGTCGCGCGACATTCCGAAGCTGCGCGAGCTGATCGGAGAGAATGGTGTCGCGGTCGGTGAGTGTGGACTCGACTATCACTACGATAATTCTCCGCGCGATGCTCAACGCGCGGCGTTCTCGGCCCAGATCGCGCTCGCCGGCGAAATAAAAAAACCCGTCGTCGTCCATACGCGAGATGCGGAGGACGACACGCGCGCACTGATTCGGGAAGCTCAGACCATTGGCGTCTGCGGAGTCTTGCACTGCTATACGGGGTCGCACTCGCTGGCTGAGTTCGCGGTCGATCAGGGGTGGTACGTCTCCTTCAGCGGAATCGTAACCTTCAAAAAGTGGACGGACGACGACCTCATACGGCTCGTTCCCCGTGACCGGCTGCTGGTTGAATCAGATTCGCCGTATCTCGCTCCCGTGCCTTTCCGCGGAAAGCGCAACGAACCCGCCTGGGTCGTCCACACACTTGCCAAGATCGCTGCCGCCCGCGGTGAGAGTGCCGAGGAGCTGGGCCGCATCACCGCAACTAACGCCGACAGTCTTTTTGGCCTGGCCTCAGCCGCTGCATAGTGTGTAACATTCGCGGTTCCATCGACGCGGCCCTTTTGATGCTACCAGACGGGAGCAATGCATGGCACTCAAAAAGATCAGCACCGACAAGGCGCCTTCAGCCATCGGACCGTATTCGCAGGGAGTCATCGCCAACGGCTTTCTCTTCACAGCCGGACAGATTCCCCTGGATCCTGTCGCCGGGAAAATCATCGAGGGAGGAATAGTCGAGCAGACGAACCGAGTGATGCAAAACCTGCAGGAAGTGTTGAGCGCGGCAGGCGTGTCGTGGAACGACGTCGTCAAAACGACGGTCTATCTCCACGACCTCGCCCATTTTCCGACCGTCAACGAGGTCTATGGCAAATGGCTCGGTGATGCGCGTCCCGCTCGTTCGACGATACAGGTTCCCGCACTTCCGCGTGGCGCGATGGTCGAGATCGACGCGATAGCCGCGCTTCCCTCGAAATAACAGTCGGGTATCGCGTGAGCACGTCGAAAACGCGCGAAGAGCTTTTTCGACTTACGGCGTTCGCGCGCTGCGCCGGTTGAGCGTCTAAAATGGGTCCGGGTGACCTATCCCGCGCGCTGGCCGCGCTTCCCGTAAAATCCGATCCGCGTTTGCTCGTCGGTAGAGAAACCTTCGACGACGCCGGCGTCTTTCGTATCTCCGACGATTTCGCGCTGGTGCAGACCGTGGATTTCTTTGCGCCCATCGTCGACGATCCTTTTGACTTCGGGCAGATCGCGGCGGCAAACGCGCTTTCCGATGTCTACGCGATGGGTGGTCAACCCATGACCGCTCTGAACATCGTCGCGTTTCCGACGAGCGAGCTGCCTCTGGAAGTGCTGAGCGGAATCCTTGCCGGTGGTCAGGAGAAAGTGCACGAAGCCGAGGCGCTGATCGTGGGCGGACATACCGTTATCGATACGGAGCTAAAGTATGGCCTCGCTGTCACCGGCCGCGCACACCCGAACTTTCTCCTCACCAACGCAGGCGCAAAGGCGGGAGACCAGCTGGTGCTCACGAAACCACTCGGAAATGGAATTCTGGCGACGGCTGGAAAGCGCGGTAAACTCTCGCCCGAGGCCGAGCGTGCAATGCTCGATGGCATGAAGCAGTTGAACGGTGTGGCGAGCCGGGCCGCGTTGGCCGTCGGTTCTCGCTGCGCAACAGACATTACCGGCTTCGGCCTTCTCGGCCATCTCTCGCACGTCGCCCGTGCCAGCAATGTCACGGTTCGCATGAACCTCGACGCCGTTCCCATCCTGCCCGGTGTTCGCGAGGCGGTGAGAGCTGGATTCATGACGGACGGGGCGAAGAGAAACGCCGAGTTTCTGCGCGAGATGGTTCGCTGGACGAAGGGAGCGGAGGAGGACCGCGCGATTCTGCACGATCCCCAGACTTCGGGCGGACTCGCGGTATGCGTCGATCGTAGCCGCGTCGCTAACTATCTTTCACGCGTCGCGGGATCGGTAGTCATCGGCGAGGTCATCGACCGGGGAGAAGTTGCGATCGCAGTCGAGTGAGACGCGTGGGGGTGGATGGGGCCTGGTGGCTTCCGTGATCTTCAAAATCATTGTGACCCTACTTCGTAGGGTCGGGTGGGTTCGATTCCCACACTCTCCCGCCAGCTCTCTTTTCCCCGCCTTATTTTGCGTGACGCTGTTTTGTCCGCGCCCGGCGCTGGCACAACAGCGCGACAGCGCGCGCGCCGGAATCGGCAGTGCGACTCGCAGCCCTGCACAGCCTGCCGCTCCGGACACGACTCGGAAGCCGCCAATGACTGCGCGGCGAGCGTTTCTGACTTCGCTCGTGGTCCCTGGATACGCTCAGACTATTTTCGGTCGCGACCGCGCCGCGATGCTGTTCGCCGTAATCGAGATCGGCGCAATCGGCATGGCGCGCAAGGCCGCTCAGGATCTCGGCGAGGCCAAAGGCCTGCCGAGGGACAGTGTCGTTGCTACTTACCGGACCGATCCCGTCACGGGCCTCGCGATCATCGATCCGAAAACGAGCCTGCCGATTCCCGAGACGTATATCGCCAGTCGCTTCACTCCGGATCGCATTAAGGCGCGGCGAACGCATTATGAGGACTGGGTTGCCGCGATCGTCTTCAACCATCTCTTTTCCGGCGCCGATGCCTACGTCGCCGCGAACCTTTGGGACTTCAACGCGAACATCGGCGTCGTGTCCGGAGCGCGTTCAGTCGGGATTTACGCCACCGTGAGGATGCGTTGACAAACTCGGCGCCGATCGGAGTTTTTGATTCTGGCATCGGAGGCCTCACGGTTGTTCGCGAAATGATGAACCAGCTCCCGAACGAGAGCATCATTTATTTTGGCGACACGGCACGCGTGCCCTACGGGCCAAAGAGTCCGGATACAGTCCTTCGTTATAGCAGAGAGATTACGTCCTATCTACAGAACGAGGGTGTGAAAGCGGTTGTCGTTGCTTGCAACACGGCAACCGCGCACGCTCTACCAGCCCTCCGCCGGGAATTTCGCTTGCCGATCGTCGGGGTGATCGAGCCAGGTGCGCGCGCTGCTGCGTCAGCGACGAAAACGAAGCGCGTCGGTGTGATCGGAACCGCGGGAACGATCAAGTCCCGCGCTTATGAGAAGGAAATCAGAAAACTTCTTCCTGATGTCAGCCTCACTGCGCAGGCGTGCGCCCTGTTCGTGCCGCTTGTCGAGGAAGGGTGGGTCGATACCGAGCCGACTCGCGCGATCGCCCGCAACTATCTCGCGCCGCTCGTGTCAGCCGAAGTCGATACGCTCGTGCTGGGATGCACGCACTACCCGTTGATGAAAGGCGTCATTGGAAACGTCGTCGGCCGCGAAGTCCGGTTGATCGACAGCGCGCACGAGACCGCGAGAGAAGCAGCGGAGGTATTGCGCGCCAACGGTCTCGAGAACCGTACGCCGGACAACGCCCGTTACCGGTTCATCGCGTCAGATGCGCCCGAGACTTTCCTGAGCCTCGGCCAGCGCTTTCTGGGGTCAGCGATTGATATGGTTGAGACATTCAGCCTCGGCTGATCCGTCCCATTGGCGGAGCTCGACAAATTCGTCCGTCAGCTTCAGAAACGTCGGCGCATCGAGCCATGATCCAGCGTTTCCGAAAACGCCACCTCCTTCCATCCGCTCGAGTGCCGGAACGTGCGAATGTCCGTATACGAGCAGATCTATATCTTTGGCGGCTTCGAGCTGCTGTTTCGCGTAGCTTCGAAGGCCTCTGCCTTCATCGCGCGCGCGGTAGCTCCTGCTCGCGTTCGAGCTACCATGCGCGAGGCCGCTTGCCCAATCCGGATGCAACATTCGGAAGGCGCGGATTGCGAGAGGATGCCGCATGATGGGACGAATCAGGCGGTAGCCGCGATCTTCGCGATCACGCAACCCATCGCCGTGCTCTATGCGGACCTTCCACCCGGCGATAACGCCTTCCCATGCGCCGACTACATAGTCGATGCCGACATCTTCACGAAGGACCTCGCCTCCCCAACAATCATGGTTCCCAGCGACCCACAGAATATTGACCCCTGCATCCTTGAGGTCGGCGAGAGCGGCGAGCGCACGAAAGCTTCCGCGTGGAATTACCGTCTTCCACTCGAACCAGAAATCGAAGAGGTCGCCGTTGATGATCAGGGATCTTGCTTCGCCACCCAGGCTGCGCAGGAACGAAACGAACGATCGCTCGATCTGCGGGCTCGCTACACCTAGGTGGGAGTCCGACACGATGTAGCAGGGAGGGCTGAGCACGGCTCAAGTTAGCTCGTGAATGCAGGCTTTACAAAGCATCCGGCGCGGGCCATTTTCGCCTCTCTCTTTCACATGACTTCCCACTCCAATCGCGGGACGGCGCACTCCGTCGAATTCCGAGTCCGCTATGCAGAGACCGATCAGATGCAGGTGGTGTATCATTCCAACTATCTGATCTGGTGCGAGATCGGACGCACTGAATTCATCCGCGCGTTGGGCACTCCGTACGTTGAGTTGGAGCGACAGAACGTCACGCTCGCGGTCGTCGAAGCCAGCCTTCGTTTCCACTCCGCCGCCCGCTACGACAATCTGATTCGCGTCACGACTACCATCAGCGATGTGAGATCGCGCACGATCACGTTCGATTACGTGATCAGCAACGCCGAAACTGGGGAGCGGTTCGTAACGGCGTCCACCAAGCTTGCCTCCCTAACGCGAGAATCGCGGCTCACGAGCATGCCCGAACGACTTCGAAAGGTGCTAGAGAATGCTGCTTCGTAGTCAATTCGTAAGTACGACGCTGGTTGTCGCGATCGCTGTCTCAGCGCGCGGGCAGAACTTGGCGTCTGGCGTCGGGAACCGCGAGGTCAATCTGTACGCCAGGCTCCTGGCGATGACCGACACCCGTCAGCTCGACACGACGCTTGTCGATCGCGCGCTAGCAAGCAATTGGCAACCCATCCGCGCCTTTGCGACGCTGGCCATCGGTCAGGTCGGCGGCCAGCACGGAAACGCCGGCACCTCCCGCTTGCGTACGCTGCTCAATGATCGCGACCGAGTCGTCGGAGCCGACGCTGCCTACGCGCTTGGTTTGCTGCGCGACACCGCGTCGCTTGCGGCGCTTGCTGGTGCGCTCACTCTGAACCACGAAGTTGCGCGCGAGGCCGCGTGGGCACTGGGGGAGATCGGCGCCTCGGCGCGCCCGGCGATAACGGCTGCGTTCAGGAGCGCTCACGATCACGACACCACGATTCAGCTGCTCCTCGCCGCCGCGAAGTTGAGGCCGGTGCCGCTCGCGGCCATCGAGCCTTTCCTTCGCGACGATAATCCAGCCGTGGTCTGGGGCGCGTCGTACGCGATCGCGCGCACGCGGTCTTCCGGCGGCGTTCGTGATCTCATCGACCTCGAGGCATCCCCAGCCGTGCGCGCGCGGCCGACGAACCTGGAGCCCGCGACAGATTCGTCTGCGCCATATGCCAATCCGGTTGGCGCAAACCAACGCACGCGCGCTGAGATTGCGCGCGGACTCGCGAAGTCCGCGGCTGGAGACTCGCTAGGCGTCAGGGCATTTGCCGTGCTCTCGCGCCTCGTTGGCGATCTCGATCCCCACGTTCGTGTCAATGCTGTTCGATCGCTCGGGACCTATGGTCCGATCGCCAAAGCGGCGCTGACCTACGCAACGCGCGACTACGATCCGAACGTTCGCATCGCGGCGGCACAAAGCTTCGGCACCGCGTTGTCCAGGGACTCGAACGACTTTTCGGCGCTGTGGGCCGCCGACACCTCGCTCGCCTATCGCGCATCTCTCCTGGTGTCAGCGACGCGCGCTGGCCTTCGTCCGCCAGTGCTCGCTGAGTGGGCCTCTAGTCCTGACTGGCGCTTCAGGGCGGCAGTCGCGGCCGCTGAAGGAGACACGCTCGACCGGCGATTCGCGTTCTCTCGTACTGTCCCGCTGACTCGTGATCCGGATCCACGTGTGCGTGAGGCAGCATACGGCGCACTGGTCCCGAGCTCCGGGCTTCCCCTCGAGGACAGCGTTCGTGTCCTGCTCTTGAATGGCCTTCGCGATCCTGATTTCTATGTTCGTGCGACGATAATCGGCGCGCTCGCCGATCGGCCGTCGACCGCTGATCTCGCGGCGGTCCTCGCCAGCTACCGTCAGGCAGCTCGAGATTCAGCGAACGACGCCCGACTCGCCGCGATACAGTATGTCGCGGCGCTCTGGAAGAAAGACAGCGCCGGTGTCAGTGCGACCTGGCTGACGCAGCTCGCCGTGACGCCCACGCCTTCGGATCCGCTCGAGCGCGCGGCCGGCAGCGCGGTGCCGGTCTGGGCAAAATGGAGAGCCATCACGCCGGTGGCGAAACCGATCGCCTGGTACGAGAGCATCGTACGGTCGGTTGCGATGCCCATCTACGCTGGCAGAACCGTAAATGCGACGATCAATACCGTGCGCGGCCCGATACGTCTCGAGTTGTTTGGCGCCGATGCTCCGATAACGGTATGGAACTTTCTGAGTCTGGCGCGGTCTGGATATTATCGTAACACGCGATTCCACCGAGTTGTCCCGAATTTCGTTGCTCAGGACGGCGACCCTCGAGATGATGGCAATGGCGGGCCAGGCTACGCTATACGAGACGAAATGAATCGGCATCGGTACGAGCGTGGCGCTGTTGGTATGGCGCTTTCGGGTCCGGACACTGGCGGAAGTCAGTATTTCATCACCCACTCTCCGCAGCCGCACCTGGATGGGCACTACACGGTATTCGGCCGCGTGATTCGCGGCCACGATGTGCTCGACAAGCTCGTGCAGGGCGATCTCATCACGCGCGTCGATCCGAAATGAGACTCGTCGCGTTAGGCCTGCTCGCAATCGTTCTTGGTTGCGTGCCGACGGCCGCGCCGCTCAAGGGAACACCCGCACCCGATCGATCGCTGCCGGTTCTGGCGTTACGTCCGGACCACCGACAGCTCGTATTCAGATGGGATTACCAGGAAGGCGAGATCGCCGCTCGCGGCGACGGCGCCGTGCGGACCGCCGCGCCGGATAGTGCGCGACTCGACTTCTTCCTTGGCGGCGGACTGGGCGGCGGCGCAGCTCTATTGATTGGGGATTCGTTGCGCTCCCCACACGCTGACCTGGTTCGGCACTATGTTCCTCCGACGCCAATGATGTGGGCGGCGCTCGGACGGCTGGCGATTCCACCGCTTCCCGACACCGTCGTTCACATCGACGGTGACGTGCTCCGTGCCGACGTTGGTAGTCCAGTACAATGGAGGGTGGCAATTAAAGGTGACACGTTGATGGCGCTCGAGCATATCTCGGGCGGAAAAATCACCGAAAGCCTTACCCGCGCCGCCAACGGGGCTCTGGTTTACCAGGCTCCTCGTGCACGGCGTCGACTCGAGCTCACGATACTTCGCGATGAACCTGGATCTTTCGATGCGTCGATTTGGCGCTTATAGTCTTCTCCTGATCGCGCTGACCGCCTGTATCCCCTATGGCTTCACCGGGGGAGGGCTGCCCTCTCACATAAGGACGGTCGCAATCGTCCCGTTCGAGAACCAGACTGCAACGGCGGAACTCCCGCGTGAGCTAACCGATGCTCTGCGAACGCGACTGCACGATCGACTCGGTTTGCGCGATGCGTCAGAAGCCAAGGCCAACGCAGTCGTGCGTGGCTCCATCCAGCGCTATGAAATCGACATCCCCATCGGTTACAGCGCGAACAACAGGCAGGCGACCACGGCCAAGCGCATGTTGCAGCTCGTCGTCGACATCGAGATGGTTGATCAGATCACGGGCAAGACCTTGTGGCAGCGGAAAGGGTTGATCGCCGAAGGACAGTATGAGGAACGCGGTGAAGCCGCCGGGAGAAAGCAGGCGATCGATCGAATCGTCAACGACGTGATCGACGGCGCGCAATCGCAATGGTGAACCGGCGAGGTGAGAGCAGACTCGGCTGTTTGATCGTGTTGCTCATTCTCGCTGTCTGCGCGTATTTCGCTGTCGACGTCGGCGAAGCGTATTTCCGTTTTTATCAGTTCAAGGACGCGATGGGTCAGGAGGCAAGATTCGCGACGACGAAGACCGACGATCAAATCACGAGTCGTTTGGCCGCGCTCGCCGATACCTTGCAACTACCACCGGGTGCCGAGCTGATCACGATTCAGCGCAGTCCGACGGTAATCACAATCTCGAGCGACTACGACGAGATAATCAGACTGCCAATGAAGAAAGAGCAGGTGATTCACTTCCACCCCTCGGCGGCGAGCAGACTCTGAAGCCGCGAGATCCCGCAACGAAGATTGCTACGTGGGCGGAGGCCGAGCGATGGCGGGCTGGAAGAAAAGATCGGATCGCTTTCACGAATGGCGTCTTCGACCTGCTACACAGCGGGCACATCGACATCCTCACGGCCGCTCGTAAGACAGCAGAGGCTCTCATCGTTGGCGTCAACAGCGACGATTCGGTCCGCCGTCTCAAAGGGTCCACACGTCCCGTGCGCAGCGATGCCGAGCGCGCCTACCTCCTCGCCGCGCTCGAATGCGTGGATCTCGTCGTAATTTTCCCCGACGATACTCCGCTCAATCTGGTCCGACATCTCAGGCCCGACGTGATCGTCAAGGGCGGCGATTATTCGGAGGAGACAATTGTTGGAGCTTCGGAAGTGAAGAGTTGGGGCGGGCGCGCGGTTGTGGTGCCATTGACTCCCGGTCATTCGACCACGGCAATCATTCGGAAACTCAGTGAAAACGGCTAAATCGCAGCGCACTGGACGCGCCGCATCGGATCTGCGGCCCCTCACTTTCGAGCGCGGTGTCGCGCCTTACGCCGAAGGCTCATGCGTGATCTCTTTCGGAGCGACCCGGGTTTTGTGCACGGCATCGGTAGAGGAGGGGGTTCCCGGCTGGAGACGCGGCAGCGGCGAGGGTTGGCTCACGGCGGAATACGCGATGCTTCCGCGCGCGACCCGGACACGCACATCCCGCGAGCGCGCACAGCTCGGCGGTCGCACGCAGGAGATACAGCGACTCATCGGCCGCAGCGTCCGGGCGATGCTCGACGATTTCAAGTTTGGAGAGTTCACCGTGAAGCTCGATTGTGACGTGCTCGTTGCCGACGGTGGAACACGGACGGCCGCCATCACTGGAGCGTCAGTGGCCATTGTCGATGCGTTCGAGTGGATGGTGACAAACGGGCAGCTCTCTCAGACGCCGGTAAAGAGGCGCGTTGCCGCAGTCAGTGTCGGCCT
>DASWDV010000290.1:0-3204 GCA_036395075.1 Gemmatimonadaceae bacterium
AATGTTCGCTTATCTCGATCTGACGTCGATGATCCCGCTGGCGTATTGCATCCCGAACGTCGCCGCGGCGTCAGTGCCGCGGATGTATCGAATCTGCTGAATCTGGATCGCAGGAATGTTTCGTAGCGAGTTGAGGTCGCCGTAGGCCTGACCATCCAGAAACACCGTCGCGTAATCCTCGGGGACGGCGGGATTGATAGAGCTTCGGCCGCGGCTCTTGAGAAAGGTCGGGCGCAGCTGGACAATCACGTCGTATGCGGTCGTGCCTGTGGACGCAACGATCTCCTGCTCGGTGATCAGATTCGAGTCGCGGCGCGTGCCGGGCGTAGTAGCGGCGCTCGCGCACGACATCAGAGTCGCAACACCGAGGACATAGAAGGATTTGATCGGCATTATCTACCTCCCAGTTTTGACAGTGCCGTCCTGATCAATTCCGCGGCGGATTTGCCACCCCCGCCGGAGTCCAGCGCGGCACGAACTCCGCGCTCCGCGTCAGCGCTGGTGTAGCCAAGGGAAACGAGCGCGCGCATCGCATCATCGGCGGCGGCAGTCGCTGGTGCCGCGCTCGTCCCCGTCGTCTCGCCGAGCCCGTCGAGCTTGTCTCCGAGATCGAGAATCAGGCGCTCTGCCTTTTTTCTCCCCACACGGGGAACACTCTGAAGCGTTGGAACGTCTTTCTCGCGGATAGCCCGAATCAGCCGATTCGCGGAGAGCGCTGACAACATTCCGATCGCGAGCGAAGGGCCGATCCCGTTTGCCGTGAGCAGCTTCTCGAACAAGCGCTTCTCGAACACGCTCACGAACCCGAATAGCTGCCAGGAATCTTCTTTCACCACGAGCGAAGTGTGGAGTCTTACCGTCTCGCCAATGCGGGGCAGCGTCTCGTAAACGCTGAGCGGAATTGTGAGCTCATACGCCACACCACCGCTCGTCATGACTTCGAGAGAATCGAGATCCTTTGCAACGAGCTTACCTTCGACGAGCGCGATCACGTCTCGGTTCTCCGGACATCCGCCGGCGTGGGTGGGATCACGAGCCGCCGCGATCGCTCAGCCACCGCAGGTGTGGGCAGGCGAATGCTCTCGATCTTGGGCAAATCCGGCATCAGCGCGTACGCCAGTGCCGCTGCCACTCCATCTGCCGCGTCGCTCGGCTGCGGAGCGGACTTGAGTCGCAGCAAACGCGTCACCATGAACTGGATCTGGAGCTTGGTCGCCGCACCAGTCCCGGCGACAGCTTTCTTGATCTCTGACGGTGGATACTCGTGGATCTCGAGACCGGCCTGGACCGCCGCGAGAATGATCACCCCGCGCGCGTGGCCAAGGACGACGGTCGTGCGGACGTTCCGCGCGTAGAAGATGTCTTCGATGGACAAAACCGTCGGTTTGTGGCGACGAATGAGCTCCGCCACCCCGTCGTGGATCTCGGCCAGTCGCTGCGGCAGCTCGTCACGCGGCTTCGTGCGGATCACGCCACACTCTATGAGCGTCAGCGGATTGCGGCCTTCCTTCCGAACTACTCCGTAACCCGTGACAGCTGTGCCCGGATCGATGCCAAGCACCACGACGGGTTGGGAATCACGCACCGGTCATCTGCTCGACGTCCATGTCAAAATTCGCCGAGACTTTCTGCACGTCGTCGAGGTCTTCGAGCTCCTCGAGGAGCTTCACGAGCGACTCCGCGTTCTTTCCTTCGACGTGTACCGTCGACTTCGGAATGAATGCGACCTCCGACTCGACGATGTCGATCCCGGCTTTCTTGATCGCGTCCTCGACCGGGTGCAGACCGTGCGGATCCGTCGTCACGACGTACTGACCTTCTTCCGCCTTGAAATCCTCCGCGCCGCTGTCGAGCGCGATTTCGAGGACTTTGTCTTCCTCGTACTTCGCGCCATCAATGTAGATCTGTCCCTTCCGATCGAAGAGGTATGACACCGAATTCGGCGGACCGAGATTCCCGCCCAGTCTCGTCAGCCGGTGACGGATCTCGGCGACCGTGCGCGTCGTATTGTCGCTCAGTGCCGAGATCAGAATCGCGACGCCGCCGGGCCCATAGCCTTCGTAGGTCACCTCGGTGTAGTGGACGCCCTCGAGCTCGCCCGTTCCCTTCTTGATCGCACGCTCGATGTTTTCCTTGGGCATCGACCCGGCTTTCGCAGCGTCGATCGCCGTTCGCAACCGAGGATTGTGGGCAGGATCGCCGCCGGCGAGCTTCGCCGCCATCGTGATCTCACGAATGAGCTTTGTGAACTGCGCCCCACGCTTGGCGTCGGTCGCGGCCTTGTAATGCTTGATCTGCTTCCACTTACTATGACCGGCCATGCAGTGTTACCCGTGTGACTGCGCTTTTCCCGACTCAGCGGCAGCGAGCTCGTGAATCAACGCGTTGAGCTCAACGCGTGATGCCTCATCTAACTGTCCGGCCGCGGCTTTGACAAGGTCCTCGAACGCGAGCGCTAAACGCGCGCGATCGTGCCCGGTCAAGCCGCCGAAAATCCCGAACGCGGTCGATCTGATCCCGCTCGGAACGGCAATCGAAGACAGCCACTGCCTCGTGTGCTCGGTCCGCTCCATCGTGATTTGGCGCGAAAGCTCGTACGGAGGAAGAATCCCGGCGCATAGCCGGCCCAGTTGAAGGCAGGCGAGCAGGGTCTCCCGGTCTCCGCCCAGCGATGCCCGCCCCGACAGCGCCGTAAGCGCGCGGAAGCGAAAAACAGGGGTCGCGAGAGCGAAGCGGGGGAGCTGGCCGAGCACACTCCGAATCTAGGCACGGAGTGGACCCCCGGCTACATTCCGGCTTATGGCCGCGCCGGTCCTGAACCCCCCAAAATCGATACTCTGGGTGGACGATGAAGGTGAGCTGTTGGAGCCTCACCGCATCTTTCTCCGCTCCAAGGGCTATACCGTAGAGTGGGCGTCCAACGCCGACGACGCGGTGGAGCTGCTGCGACGGCGCCCGTTCGACATCTTGCTGCTCGACGAGCAGATGCCCGGCCGGCGCGGACTCGAGGTCTATCGCGACGTGCGAGAGATCGCGCCGACGCTGCCGGTGGTAATGGTGACGAAGAGCGAAGAGGATTCGACGCTCAAGGAAGCGATCGGCGCCAACGTGCGGGACTATCTCGTCAAGCCGATCAATCCGCGTCAGGTGCTAACGGTAGTGACGCGCATACTGGAAGGGCCCCGCATCAGACAGCAGGCAATT
>DASWDV010000291.1:0-5082 GCA_036395075.1 Gemmatimonadaceae bacterium
TTGCGGTGGGATATTTTTGCAAATAGTCTGGTATCGTCGTTCTCTGCGCCCTCATCGAGGTCGTGGACGAAGGCGGTCGCGGTCGAGTATCGATCGGCGGGAACTTTTGCGAGCGCTTTCCCGATTGCGCGCTCCACTCCAGTCGGGACCGTGGAGCGAATCACGCGAATGGAATGAGGCGGCTCCTGGCAATGCCGCGCGATGATTACCTGGGCGGTGGGTCCAGTGAACGGCGGCTCACCGACCAACATTTCATATAGCACGCATCCGAGGGCGTAGATGTCGCACCGGCCATCGAGATCGCGTTGGCCGAGCGCTTGTTCGGGGCTCATGTACTCCGGGGTGCCGATGGCAAACCCGGACTGCGTCGTGATTTCCTCCCCCGTGGCAACTTTCATTGCGCGCGCAATCCCGAAGTCCGCGACTGTTACGTGCCCGTCGGCGAGCAGAATGTTGGCTGGCTTGATGTCGCGGTGGACCAGCCCTTTCTGGTGCGCGTAGTCGAGCGCGCGACTCACCTCGCGCGTGATAGAAAGTGCTTCATCGACAGGCAGTTGTTTCTCTCGTTTGATGCGAGCGCGCAGCGTCTCGCCATTGACAAACGGCATCGTGAAGTAGATCAGGCCGTCGGCGGATCCTGAATCGAGCAGCGGAAGGATGTTGTCGTGCTGAAGCGTGCGTGCGATTTCGATTTCGCGCTGGAAACGAGCCTCGCCCATCGCCGCAGCGAGCTCGGGCCGCAAAACCTTAAGGGCTATTTCTTTATCTTCGCGGAGGTCCGTCGCCAGAAAGACGAACGCGGTGCCGCCGTGTCCGAGCTCGCGCTCAATTCGGTAACGTCCGGCCAAAGCAGTGGCGAGGCGCTGTATGGTGATAGTGCCAGCGTCGCTTGCCGTGTAAAAAGGGAAACCCTCGCGCTCGTTGAGCGCGGGCCTATCGGGGCCGGTAGCCATCCCGTCTCCCGCGGGGGTGCAGAAGTCTAGTATAGGGTCGATCATCGCCCTGAGCCAGAATAACTTCGCTCTGGCGGGTTCAGCCGGGGACGTATATGGTAGCAGATCGCCGGTGACCGCTCGGCTGGCGCTGACGGGGAGGCTCAATGGTCCTCAGTACCCGCATCAGCCTTGCGCAATTCCTCCAGGCCACGGTGCTGCTCACAATGGTGAGCTGCGCATCCTGCAATAACGGCGGGGACGGTGGACCGCCTGAGCCGCCGCCGCAAACCGACGCACCAATCGCGAGCGTCGAGATTATCCCGGCCCGAGTCTCCGTTCAGCAAGGTGCGGCGTTCACGCTGCGCGCCCGCGTAAAGGACCAGTGGGGTAACGTGCTGCAGGACGTGCGTGCCGTAGGTGTGCGGTGGGCGACGTCCGGCGAGCTGACCTTACCCACCAAGCAAGGTTCATCGGTGGTGGTGACGGCCACGCCGACGACCTCTCTGACGCCCGGCAAAGCGATCTATGTGATTGCGTCGGTCGACGGCGTTGAAAAAAGTGACTCCAGCGAGATCGAGATCACGGTTCCTCCCGAGAGTGACCAGCAGGATTGGATCGTGAGCGAGCAGGCGACGAACGCGCAACCGTCCTTCGCGTTCCTGACTGGACCATCCAATTATGGCGAGCCAGGCACACGCACTAACTCGCTGGTTGCGTTCGCTCGGGAAGGCGCGCTCGAGCCCTTCGAGTGTGATGCATCAACGCCCCAATGTGGAGTCGTGACTCTCTTCTCTCCCGGTCATGCGATAGCCCAGGCTACCGTGGCCTGGACGAAGGGATGCGACTTTGTCAGCTTCGTGTCGCCGGTAGCACATCCGACGGGTTGTCACGCGGTGATGCCCACTATTCTTACTCCGCTGCTGCCGCCGACGGACGTGCGAGTGATGGTATGGACATTAGCGAACAAGCCGGGCATCAATAATCAGGTCAACGCGGACAAGGCCTACGCCGAGTGGGTTTTCGATCAGCCACTGATCGGTCTCAAACTCAACATACAGGTCCACGCTTTTGGCGTAGCGCACACAGCCGTGACACACGCATTGGCGTGCAAGACGGTTGACGACCACGAGCTCACAGGCGATTTATCCGCCGGTCCATTTTCGGTCAAGTTCGATCCAAAAGCGATAACCGTCGTATACGTCGACGCAATAAATCCCGGAATGGGCGACGACATCGGATTCACGTGTCCGTACGCTGTTGGCCTGGGGACGCTGATTCTCGTATCAGCCGACGCAATAAATAATTCAACTCTCGCCCACGAGCTCGGCCACGCATTGAGTCAGTGGCATTCGGCAGACCGCGATCACCCCGACGTGCCCGAGCCACGGCTCTCCGGATTCGATCCCTCGAACCTGATGTGGTCTGCGGAGACCGATTGGGGGACTTCGCTGCGGCGCAATCTCACGCTCGGACAAATATTCCAGATGAATCTCGCAGACTTTTCGTTTGTGAAGCGGTCGAAGGCTTCGGCTGGGCCCGGTCTGCCGTGTTCGAGTGATGCCGGATCCAATTCGCCTTGTCCCTTTCTGGCGAGGGATCAGAGATGACGATGCGCGCTTTACTTAGGGCAAGTCTAATCGTGACCGTAGCACTCGCGCTCGATGCGTGCGGCGGCGGCCTGTCGAATGACGATCGCCGAGCCATACACGCGTGGCTCACCTGCGACGATTGCGGCGCGCAGCGTGGAGTTGTGGGCGCGATTGGTGGTGACGCGGTGCCCGAGTTGAGCAAGGCACTCGTTGGACCGTCGGCGGAGCAGCGATCGATCATGCGCGCCAAGTTCGATACCAGCTTCAAGGTGGCCGCGATCGGCACCAGAGTTCCCGGTTTGACCGCCGCAAGCTATGCGGATTTTCGCGACGCCAATTACCTGGCCAATTATCAGAAGCGGGCCGCGCTCTCGCTGGGCGACATTGGTGGCGACGCGGCGAGAGCCGCGCTGGATGGAGCGATCGCTGACTCGTTAGGTCGACACTACCGCACCGACGTCATTCGTGCGATCAAGTTCGCGCGTAGCCGTACCGACGCCGTCACTTACCCCGGCAAGATAGTGCCCTACAGTGTGTTTTTCGCCGACCCCGTAAAGGTCGTCGCGGACTCGGCACATCACTTGAGCCCGCAGGCGAGAGTGGTCATTGAAGACTCGCTGTTTCCGCCCAGCGACATCCCCTCGGCGGTCGTCGGGGATAGTATCTACTTCCTCTCGGTCGCCGCGTTTGGTCTTCACATGATTTCCGTCATCCCGTCGCCCAGCACCGCGCCCGCCAAGGTCGCGATGTTCGTTGCCTCGATCGTCGACGCAAACGACCGCGCGATGCCGGCATGCGGAGTCAACGACACCACGTGCATGGTAATCAACGCGCCTCCGATCCCAGCTGGCCACACAGTTGTCCCGCCGCCAACGTTTTTTACGCTCACCGCTGGGACGCCCGCGGATGCGATGGATTTTTTCAAGATTGCCAATCCTGCCGTGTCGGCGTTGGCAGTCACGGCGCACATCGATTGGCGAGGTGATGGGCTGCTCGATCTTACCTGGTATATCTGCGGTACGACCAGCCAGGTCGGTCAAACCGTTCACGGGACCATGACGCACACCGTGCAATCGAGCGTCACGATTCCGGTCGGCGGATGCTGGGTTCTTCAAGTGAGTCTCAAGAACGGGCAGGGCCCCGTTTACGGGAAGTTGTTGGTGACGTCTCCATAAGATGTGCTGCCCGAGCGTATGGAGTTGAAAGGCAGGCCGCGGTTCGATCGGAATTCTCACGATGACTTCACAGCGAGGTGGCGATGTCTAACGGTGCCGCGACAGTTCCTGGGTGGGTGAAAACGTGGTTCTGGATACTCGGTGGTGCTCTTCTCGTAACAGTGATCGCGCTGATCATTTTGTGGGTGAAGGCCGTGAGCTACAAAAACGACATGTACGCGTGGAACAAGCAGATGCATCGCTGGGCGGCTCACTACTACTATTGCGATTCCGTGCACAAGGATCCCGCGAAGTGCGCGCAGTGGTCCGACCACATTCCGCCTCCACCTCCGCCGCCAGTGTACTAGGCGTGAAGTCCTCAGAACTACTTCTGATGGATGGCGTGGCCGCTGATCGATAGCGTAATCGAACGCTGACAGCCGCCTGATGAAGCGGAGAGCGTTTGCTCTCCGCTTCATCGTCGCGACTTCCGTGAGTTTAGGCTGATCGGAAGATGGCGATTGCTGCGTGCGAGAATTCGAAACCGCCCAATGGTGCGTGGCCGATCGTCGGCGTTGCGAGTCCGAGCGCGCCAAGGAGGTTGTTGATCGAGTTGATCAGGTTGAGTATTCCTGAAATCGCGCCCGAAATGTTGAGCAGTCCGGTGAGCGCGCAAAGGAGATTGCCGAGCAGGTTGTTCGCGCCGCTCTCCGCCGTGATGTTGAGGACCACTTCGTTCAGATCGACGACGAGTCCGAGCAGGTCGAGGTGGAGCGGGCCGAGATCGAGGAGCAGAATTCCGCAACTTGCCGTAAACTGGTAGACGGAGCTCGCGAACTGGTAAGATGAGGTCGTCGCAGACGCCTGATCTCCTTTCTTGAGCGTCGCGGTCGTCGTGACGAGCAGATTGTCGACACTCGCCGGCGGGATCGTAGCGTCGAGGTAAGTGGCAGTTCCGGTGAGAATGCCGGTTACCGTCAATTGGTGCGTGGCTTCGAGGTAGCCGAACTGCGTGACGTTCATCGTTCCGGCGAAGTTTCCAACGACCTGACCGGCGCTGTTCGTGAGCGGACCGGTTACGTCAAAGCTCAGTGACTGCCCACGTGACTTTGGACCGGATCGATCCAATTGGCCCGACTGTGGCGCGCTCATCGTGGGTGCCGTAGGCAAGTCTTTGCTGCAAGCCGCAATGCCGAGGGCCAGTGCCAGCGCGAGTGCGCCAGCAGGTAGAAGCACCTTCATGGTTCCTCCGTCATCTATTGTCGGAGCGCGAAGCTCCGGTAGGAGTGATGTCGATCGACTGAGTGCCGCGATTGAGCGCGGCACACCACCTAATCGTGTGACTTAGACCGAGGCAATGCTGGTCACCTCATCCGCGAAGAATTCTCAACGTAAAATTCGGAC
>DASWDV010000292.1:0-2993 GCA_036395075.1 Gemmatimonadaceae bacterium
CTCAGAGCGGGAGACGGGACTCGAACCCGCGACATCAAGCTTGGAAGGCTAGCGCTCTACCAACTGAGCTACTCCCGCATGACTTCGAACTACGGACCACTGCGAACTCCAACAACTGCATTGGGGATTGCCGACAACGGCAGTCCTACAAAAAAATCCGACCCCTCTATTTGTCATGGTGGGGGAAGGATTCGAACCTTCGAAGGCGTAAGCCGGCAGATTTACAGTCTGCTCCTTTTGGCCACTCAGGAACCCCACCGATTTTCGCTCCCCCTTTTGTCCTGAACGGGTACCCGAAGCGGCACATCGGAACCACCGTGACTCGGCAGAGCTGACGGGGAGAATCGAACTCCCAACCTGCTGATTACAAATCAGCTGCTCTGCCAATTGAGCTACGTCAGCAACAACAGCGATTTTTCATCGCAAGCCTAGTAGAATAGCCAACTTAGGGGGGCGAGTCAACCCGACGAGTGTCGGTAGCCCGCAGGCTATCATCGCCGCGAAGAGAACGAGAGACGGGTGGTGGCGCTTTGATCGAATCGCCGGACCTGATCGTCTGAAGGAGTCTCAGCGAAGCGTCTTCCAGTTCGTCCCCTGCGGCGTGTCCTCGATCGCGATTCCCCTTGCTTCGATCTCGGCGCGGATTCTGTCAGCGTCGGTGAAATCGCGACGCGCGCGAGCATCCTTCCGTGCGCTCAGGCGCTCTTCCACCCAGCGCACCAATTCCGGATCCGGCCCCATCGTCTCGGGAACCACATCCAGCACCGAATTGATCCTCGCAAAAACTGAGCGCGCTTTCTCGAGCGCTCGTTGGTCAATTCCATTGCGATCGAGCTCGGCGTTTGCTCTGCGCACGAAGGTGAAGAGCGCGCCCAACGCTATCGGCGCATTCAAATCGTCGAACAGGGCGGCGGTTACTTCGGCCTCGGCGTCTTCGGCAATCTTCTCCAGCTCGGGGGTGGCGGCCCTGGCGCCAGCCAGTCGCTCGGCAAAATCCGCGATCCGGCGCACGCCTTCCATCGATGCCTCGAGTGCCTCGCTCGACATGTTGAGTTGCTTCCGATAGTGAGTCGAGAAAACGAAGTGACGGAAAGCCGCGGCCGGCACGCTTTGATCCCGAAGATCCTGCACCGTGGCGACGTTGCCGAGTCGCTTGGCCATTTTGCTGCCGTCGGTGAGCAGGAATTCGCCGTGGCACCAGAAGCGTGAGAACGGCCTTCCGGTTGCACCCTCGGACTGCGCGATTTCGTCCTCGTGGTGCGGGAAGATGAGATCGATTCCGCCGCAGTGAATGTCCAGCGTCTCGCCAAGGTATTTCATCGCCATCGCCGAGCATTCGAGGTGCCATCCGGGACGTCCTCGTCCCCAGGGCGAATCCCACGCCGCACCCGTGGCCTCGTCTTCTTCCTTGGCGGCTTTCCAGAGCGCAAAGTCCTGCGCGTTTTCTTTTGAGTAATCGTCCTGCATCACGCGCGCGCCCGCCTTTACCTCGCGTGTGTCGAGGCGCGAGAGCTTTCCATAATCCTTGAACTTGTCGATCGCGAAATAGACGCTCCCGTCGTCAGCCAGGTATGCGAGCTTTCTCGCGACGAGTTTCTCGACGATCGCAATCATCTCCGGAATGTGGTCGGTCGCCTTGGGATAGAGCTCCGCGTCACGGATGCGGAGAAAGCCACGGTCAGCATGAAAAATTTTCGTGATCGGCGTCGTGACTTCGCTGATGCTTGTTCCGCGCTCGCTCGCCGCCTTGATGATCTTGTCATCGACATCGGTGAGATTCATGACCTGGAAGACCTTCCAGCCCCGTAAAACGATTACGCGTCGAAGCAGGTCCTCGAACAAGAACGTGCGGAAATTGCCGAGGTGCGCGGGCTTGTAGACGGTGGGCCCGCAGGCGTAGATGCGAACCGTTTCACCATCGGCGGGGCCAAACGATTCGATTTTGCGGGTGAGCGTGTTGTACAGCCGAAGATCGGGCGCGGGCATTCGCGGAAGCTAGGCGCGCCCAGATGGAGGGTCAACCGAATCGCTCAGCCACTCTGCTAACGGCAACGCGCTCCCGCGATGAGGCGACGACCCGACCTTCCACGATATTGATGATGCGCGCCGTAATTCGATGGAGCTCGACGGGGTTGGGCGCGGCAAGAATAAGCGTGATGCCACGCCGACTCAGTCTCGTAAGCAAGGCGACTATGTCCTTGTCGAAGAGAAGCCCCTCTCCAGACAGAGTCTCGTCGAGGAGTATCACTCGCGGCGATCCGATCAGCGCTTGGGCGAGACCGAGACGCTGTAGAAGGCTCGGAGGAAGACTGCTCACGCGCCGACTCGCATGAATCAACAGGCCGACTTCCCTCAGCGCCGCCTCGACCTGAGCGGCGCGGTTCGCGGAGGAGAGATCGTGAAGCGTCGCATAATATTCGAGCGCTTCTCGGACGGTGAGAAACGAATAGTAACCCGCGCGTTGCGGTGCATAGGCGAGCCCGGGCGGAACGTGATGACCGGTGACCTGCTCGCCAAACCAGCTGATAGTTCCTTCGTCGGACCGCAGCAGGCCGGCGAGGCACAGGAGCAGCGTCGATTTCCCGGCGCCCGGTCTACCGACGAGTCCTACTATTTCGCCGGCATGTACATCGAACGACACATCACGCAGTGCGGGAATGGCCGTCGAGCGACCCTTCGAGCCGGAGTGATAGGTCTTGGTGAGTGCTCTCACCGACAATGCGAGCTGCATTCTGGCGGCCTTCGGCGTGAATAGGTCGGCACGATTGCACCGCGCGGCCGACATTGACGAATCGTTGGAGGGCTGCTGGAAGCATTGCATCGCTGAATGGCGTGATTCTTTCACGCGTGATCCGCATAGTGCACTCGAACCGCGAATTGGGGGGTGGCGAATGCCGCACAATCGGTGGACGCAAAAAACACGACCGTTAACGAGAATCGCTCCGGCGTTTCTGGGCGTGGCGCTAGCCGCGTGCGGCGGGGATTCGACGGCA
>DASWDV010000293.1:0-2011 GCA_036395075.1 Gemmatimonadaceae bacterium
CCCGTATTGCTGCTTCGACTTCTTCGTCACTCACGAGGACGACGCGCTCCGTTCCGCCCCGCGCGATGGCAAGCGCCTCCTCGACGGGTGTTCGACACGCCATGCCGTCAGCCACCCGAGTGGTCACGTCGTGCGAGACAACCCGTGCTTCCTTGAACGATAGAGCGAAAGCCGGCGCGCCTTCCGATACGACTGCGACAACGCGTGTATTCAGTCCAAGCGCGTCACGTGCGGCGATTACTCCGCACAAGCCGCTGCCCATGCCGACGGGTACGTAAACCGTGTCGAGATCGGGAACGGCGCGAAACAACTCGAGCGCATAAGTACCGACGCCTCGCACGAGCAATGGATGGAACGATGGGAAGCGATGCCATGTCCGCGTCGTCGCGATCTCATCGGCGATCTCGGACGCGGCCTGGAAATCGTGTCCCTGCTCTATAACCTCGACGCCGAGTGAACGCATCGCGGCATTCTTCTCAACGCTGTTTCCGACGGGAACGACAACCGTCGAGGGAATACCGTACTGTCGAGCGGCAAATCCAACGGACTGGCCGTGATTCCCTCTCGTCGCCGAGATCACGCCGTTGGGCTTTCCCTCGGCGCGACAAAGCTCATCGAGATAGACGAGCCCGCCGCGCACCTTGAATGCGCCCGTGGGCGTATGATTTTCGTGCTTCACCCAGACCGTCGTTCCGACACGCGCTTCGAGAAGGGGCCAGCGGTATTGGGGCGTTGGCGGCATCGATCGATAGACGAGAGCCGCTGCCCTCTCCAGCTGTTGCAGAGAAGGTTGGACCGAGGCGGCGTTTTTCTTCGTTTCGAGAGCGAACATCATTGGGGGACGGGAGATATCCACGTTGAGGGACTTACGAAACAGAATCTAAACCCAAGCCGTAGGGATGGTGTCCTACACCTACCCCGTCCTGAGCAGCCGTTGATCTCAAAATCCCGCTTACTATCGGTCTTTTTTCTCACGGCCAGCGCCGCAGTCGGCGCGCAGACCGTTCAAACCAGCTCGACATCGCTTCCCGTCGCGACTGCGTCTTCGCTAATCGGACCGATCAACATCGACGGCAAGCTGGACGAAGCGGCATGGGCGAGAGCGACTCCGATCACGGATTTCCGGCAGCAGCAGCCACACGAAGGAGCGCCAGCGAGCCAGCGCACCGAAGTGCGCGTGCTGTTCGACGAGCGCGCTCTGTACATCGGCGCGCGAATGTTCGACAGCCTCGGCGTACGCGGGATTCATGCACCCGTAACGCGGCGTGACCAGCTCCTCGATTCCAACGGTAACAACGGCTCCTTCAACTCGCTCACGACCGACAAGCTGGCCATCGTGCTTGATCCGTATCACAACCGCATAGATGCGGTGCGGTTCGAGGTGAATCCGGCTGGCGTCCGCGGTGATCAATACAATGGCGATCCATCGTGGGATCCGATCTGGGAAGCCGCGACACACGTCGACTCGCTCGGATGGACCGCCGAGATGCGGATTCCCTATTCGCAGCTCCGCTTCTCGCGCGACAGCCTGCAGACGTGGGGCATGCAGATCTGGCGCTACACCGACCGGCTGCACGAACAGGACATGTGGTCGTTCCGCAAACTGAGCGAAGCCGGCGGCCCTGCCTACTACGGGTCGCTCTCCGGTCTTAGAATCGGTGCGCAGCCGCGTCAGCTCGAAGTCCTTCCGTATGTCGTATCGCGTGAGCAGTTCAAGTACGCGCCACCGGGTGACCCTTACCATAGCAGTCGCTATGGCCGGCTGACCGCCGGCGCAGACTTGAAATACTTATTGACCTCGAGTCTCGCTCTCGACGCAACGGTGAACCCTGATTTCGGCCAGGTCGAAGTCGATCCCGCAACGATAAATCTCTCGGCGTACGAGACCTACTACCAGGAGAAGCGGCCCTTTTTCGTTGCCGGAAGCAGCGCGTTCGATTTCGGAGACTTCAACTGCTTTTTCTGCAGTAACACATCGAGCCTCGATGCGTTCTACTCGCGGCGTATTGGT
>DASWDV010000294.1:0-2619 GCA_036395075.1 Gemmatimonadaceae bacterium
GCCATGCAACTGGCCTTTACCGCGCCGACGTATCGCCGTGGACGCTTGGCTACATTATCGGCCGCGAATGGGAGCCTTATTCCGTCGTCGCATATAACGCGAGCAATCCGCGTCGGGGCGCCTACACGGGAAAGTTCATAACCCTCTCAGGCGGCAATCCGCTCGAGGGGTGGCTCGCCGAGCAATGCGACTATCTCGTCAGCTTCGAGATGGAGCGTTATAACGCGCAACGTCCGGTTGCCTATACCAATTGGCCGACGCTTGATCCGCTGGCGCATCCCACCGAGACCACCAAGGCTCAGGAAATCGCCTTGTTGCGGGCCCGCGGCGAAAAGCTCGTCGAGATACCGAAGGAGTACGACAACGACATTGTAGGACTGGATGCGGTGAAGATGCACGCGACCAACTCGTTCGTTGCTGGCATTTTCGCATCGTATCACGCGTACCCCTACTATCCCGACTTCATAAATGTTGACCCGGCATACTCGCGAGCGCGGTCTCCCGAAGGTCCGAGCAATTTCTTCGGATATCTGAGAGAGCTCATCGCGCATCATGGCGAAATGCCCGTCGTCATCAGCGAGTACGGAGTTCCGTCTTCGCGCGGGATCGGGCACTTCCAGGCACAGGGGTGGAATCACGGGGGCCACTCGGAGGAAGCGCAGGCGCGAATCGACGCGAGACTTACGCGCGAGATTTACGCAGCGGGCGCCGCTGGAGCGGGACTCTTCTCGCTCATCGATGAATGGTTCAAGAAAAACTGGATCGTTGTCGACTTCGAGGCTCCTCCTGATCGGAAACGACTCTGGCTCAATCCACTCGACGCTGAGGAGAATTACGGAGTGGTTGCAATGCGTGCCGGAACCAAGGCTTCGAAAATCGCTATAGATGGTGACACCGCCGATTGGCGCGGACGACCGGTGCTGTACAAAGCGACGGGCGAGCGTCCCAATGCTCCCGCCCTCCAGCTCAAATCACTGCGAGTGGCGCAGGACGAGGCCTATCTTTATCTCCGTCTCGATGTCGGCGGCATCGATTGGCGACAGGCGCACTACCAGATCGGAATCGATACCTATCGCGCCGACTTCGGGGATATGCGCCTGCCCCACACGGGCTCTCGCGCCCCTCTTGGCCTCGAGTTCGTGCTCGATCTCGGAGGGCCCGAGGACAGTCAGCTACTCGTGGATCACCCGTACAACCCGTACCGGGCCGTGCTCATTCCCGGGAGCAAGCCCCCGGCGATGCAGTATGTCTACAATCCGCCGTCGCGAACGGTGGCGAACGATCGCGGCGTCTGGGATTCCGTCGTAGTCGTTCCAAATCGTCGGCGCATCAGCCGAGATGGGAGAATTTTTCCAGCGATCAGCTACAATCGTAACCGGCTGATCTTCGCGCGTGAGTCCGAGAATTCTCTCGCTGATTGGTATGCCGACCTCCGAAGCGGGGTGATCGAAGTGCGCCTGCCGTGGGGGATGCTGCAAGTCGTCGATCCCTCAGCCCGCAGCGTACTCTTTGGAAACACTCCTGGCGGCCACGTTACGGGGGTACCAACCGACGGTTTTCGCTTTGTCGTGGAGAGCTACGCTCCGTCCACGCCGAACTCGGGCGGCGACGCGCTGCCGCGAGGTGTGGCTCCAGCGAGATTCGCGAGCCCTCCGACATGGACGTGGGCGGCGTGGGAGACCCCACGCTGGTACTCTGAGGTCAAGCCACTATTCGCCGCTATGCAGCGCGCGTTCGCTGCAATCCCTGACCACCCGTCAGCGCACTAAACCTTGGCGCCGACGTTCGCAGTGCAGACTAGAAACCGAATCGCGCTCGCAGCGAGAACGTGTACCATTTGTACTCGCTGCCCGTGCTCTGCGCCGGTGCCGCGACGTTCGCGTACGCTCCGGAGGCGCTGATCTCGCGCGCAGGATCGAAGTGGTACCCAAACGCGAGCGCGGCACGTTCGGCGACGCGCGAGCCCTCGCTCGAGCCGAAGAACTCAATGCTTTGACGCCCGAGTCCGACGTCGGCGTCGGCATTCCACCCGAGGTTGCCGCCCACATGCGCACGGCCGGCCGCCTCGGCGAGAACGTATCGGCGCGGGGCGAAGTAGCCATCCGACGATGTCGTGTCGTAGCCGAATTGGTGAGCTGACGCAGCGAGACTCCAGCTTCGGCTCGCCGTCCATCGCAACGTCGACGAGAAACCGTCGCGTGCATTGTCTCGCGTTCCGCCCGTCAGTCGCGCGCGACTTGCGGCGGCCGACAATGAGAAGCGTCGTGGTAGCGCTACCTGACCTTCGCCCGCGATCTCCGAGCTCACTACGCCGTTCGCGATAAGGAGTGCCGTCTCGTCGAACGGCGCTCGCGCAGCGCTCACTCCGACGATGAGTGAGTGGCCGAGGTTACCGGAGGCGCGAAGCGCGCCGCTGCGGATCGTTCGCTCTGTCGATGTGGATGGGAGGAAAGTGGAAGAGTGTCTCGTGAGTCCAACGTCGGCCCGAAGCTGCCATGAGCTCTGCGTCGGCTGCCAGCGGCCAAAAACGTTGACCGCGTCGGCACGGGAATCAATAGCGGCAAAATTCGCGTTGCGCTCGGTGTATCTGCCGCCAATTGCGCCATTCCACCACGCGCG
>DASWDV010000295.1:0-5717 GCA_036395075.1 Gemmatimonadaceae bacterium
GGCTCATGTCTGACTGGTAGCCGTGGACGCTCAAGCCGCCATCGACCAGCACCACCTGATTATCCTCGAGCATCCGCGGCTTGGGCAATCCGTGCGGGTACGCGGACGACTCACCGAACAATGCGAACACACCGCCCTGAAACCCGAGCTTCGTCATCTCAGTCGCGAAGTTGCGCGTGAGCTCGGCCTGGCTCATTCCGACTTTCATCGTCTTGAACCCAGCCCGGTACGCCTGGAGTGTGACCTGGTTCGCGAAGCGCATGATCTCGATCTCGTGCGCGGACTTGATACCGCGACATGCATTGGTGATCGGCTCCGCGGTCGCCAGCTGCAATGCAGGAAGAGCGAGACCGAGCTCATTGAAGACGAAGGTGCGCGCACTGCCGTCGACGGCGAGCTTGCCGGTGGTGACGCCCCAGCCCCTGAGCACACCGGCGACAAGCGCTTCGGGGCTCTGATCTTCCTGCCACACCCGGATCTCGAATCGTCCACTGACCTGATCCTCGGCGCGCTGCCGCTCGAAGGCGGGAGAGATCACGATCGGTTTGCCGGTTTGCGGCAGGACGAGGGCAAAGAGCCGCTCGCTACGCCCCCATTCGATGCCCGCGAAGTACGTCATGTTCGCGCCGGACTCGATCAGCATCGCGGCGTAGCCCAGCTCCCTCATAAGGCGCTGGGCTTTGTCGCGCCGTTGCGCTCGCTCGGACTCGCTTATTGGGAGGGGCGGAGCGGGAACATCAACGTGGTTGTTGACGAGTACGGAAGACCGACCCAAACCCAGTACTGCCGCGCCACCGGCGAGTGTGGCGCTACATTGGAGGAAATCTCTGCGGTGCATACGACTCCCGAGCATTAGCGGTGGAAGAAGAATGCGTTCTATTGGACAATCCAACCAGAGCGACTCGTGAAAGTCATAGTGCTCGGCGCCGGTGCGATTGGCGCGTATTACGGTGGACAGCTGGCGCGCGCGGGACACGACGTTACGCTCTTCGCGCGGGGAAACAACCTCGCCGCGATCCGCGAGCGCGGTCTGGAGATCCGCACGCCGGAAGGATCCTCAGTTGTACAAGTCGCGGCGACCGATCGTGTGGAGGAGCTCGGCGCGGCCGATTTCGCGATCCTCGGAGTCAAGAGCTATTCGCTCGATGCGATCGCGCCGGTGGTGCGAAGCGTCGCGACGAGTGGCGCCGCCATTCTTCCATTTCTGAACGGCGTCGAGACCACCGACCGGTTGATCGCCCTCGGCGTATCGCGCGCTGCCGTACTCGGAGGAGTGACGCGCATTAGCGTCGCGAGAGTGCAGCCCGGGGTGGTCGAGCGTCGCGGCGCGTTCCAGAGCGTAATCGTCGGCGAGCTGGACGACAGCGTCACGGAGCGCGTCACGCGCATCGTTGCCGCATTTCGCGACGCTGGCGTGGACGCGAATGCCTCGAATCACATCGAGGTGGACCTGTGGCAGAAGTTCGTCTTCATCGCCGCGATTGCCGCATCATGCGGACTGGCGCGAACCCCGGTCGGACCGCTGCGCGATCGACCGCTTGGCCGCCGACTTCTGCAACGTGCGGTTCAGGAGGTAGTCGACGTCGCGCGCGCCAGGGGAATTCCGCTCGCCGCCGACGAGACCGCGCAAGTCGTTGGCGCGATCGACGCGCTACCTCCCGGAACGAAGCCGAGTTTTCTTCTCGACCTCGAGTCGGGCGGACCGACGGAGCTGGATACGCTGAGCGGCGCAGTTTCGCGCTACGCGGATGCCGTTGGTGTAGCAACGCCGGTGCACGACACCGTGACTGCGGCACTCGGGTAGTCGATCCTCAACTTTGTCACGCGGCCGGTAGTCTCCTACCGCTCGATTTCTATCTGCGCGAGGTGATGCTTCAAGTGACCCACGTAGTCGGCCATGAAGTAATCGAGCGTGGTTGGCTGTTCCCTCGGCACCTGCTGCCACGCGAGCACGTCCAGGTTGTGCTCCGCCCTCGCCCGCTGTCGCTGTTCAGGCGGCGTCGTCTCCATCACCCACGCGATGTGAAGATTGAACGTTCGCCATAGTGTCACGAGCTCTCGCCACGGCGCGTCCTGATAACGTTGCGCGGCAACCCACGCGTTCTGGTGGTAGCCGGGAAAAACGAGCGAATCCTGAAACTGCGCTCTGACGAACCGCTGATGATTGTTCGATGCCGAGTCGATCAGGTGTCCGATGATCTCCCGCGGCGACCACTTACCAGGAGCGGGTCTGCGCCGACTGGACTCGTCGCTCATTCCTGCAAGACGAGGAGTCGTCTTCTCGATGGTTTCCCGGAGATCGATCACGTAATCCTGCATTTGTCCTCAGCCTGAAGCGGCTGCAGGTGTTTTATCTCCGCGCCGCGCTGGCTGTCAAGGTCGCGAGGAGCGAGACCTCACGAGGGTGATCAAGAGTATTTCGCCTCCAAGTGACTCGAAAACGATTGCCAAATCCCAGCTCCCGTGCTAGCTAGGTGAACGCTCACAAAGTAAGAGCCAATGCGCCCATTCCCGGCGATCGCTCTGATCACGTTCGCAAGTTCCCTTGGCGCGCAGAACACGCCCGCCCCGACTCCGCCCGCCGCCTCGAGTAACGGCAGGGCGCAAATCGTGGGCGTCGTCATCGACAGTGTGGACGGCAGATATCTCGCTGGTGCCGACATCGTCATCGAGCGGGGAAGGCCAGCGCTCCGCACGGATTCACTCGGCAAGTTCAAGGTCGACAGCCTGCCGCCCGGCACGTACCAGGTGGGCGTATTTCATCCGCTGCTCGACACGCTCGGGATCACGCTGAAAACGCAGCCAATTCACGTCGGCCCCGACAGCGCCAGCTTCGTGTTGCTCGCCGTGCCTTCCGCGTCAACGCTCATTCGCCGCTCGTGTTCAGTTCAGTCGAGAGCGCCGGGAGCGTCAGCGGTGATCGGACACGTCACCGATCCCGAAACTCTGGAACCGATCGCCGGAGCCGAAGTCTCGATCGCTTGGACTGACCTCGACATCGCGAAGGGAACCGGCATTCGCCGAACTGTGCGAGTGGTGCGGGATACGACGAACGCGTCGGGCGCTTTTCAGATCTGCGGGCTGCCCAATTCCCTCCGGGCGACACTGCAGGCGCGTCACGGGTCCGCCGTCACCGCCGAGATTCCCATCGTGCTTGGAGACAGGCCCGTCGAGCTGCTGGCGCGAACCGTGTTCCTTTCCGTTGCGGGCTCGCGGACGAAGAGCGGCAATGCCGCAGTTTCCGGCCTGGTAGTCCTCGAAGGCAGTTCGACAAATGCGGGAAGCCGGGTGGAGCTGGAGGGAACCGATATCGTCGCGACGACGAATGACAGGGGCGAGTTCACCATGGCGAACGTGCCGCCGGGCACCATGGTCCTGCACGCCGTACATCTTGGATTCGATGCGGAAACTGTTCCGGTCGATCTGATGTCGGGTGAACACAAGCAGATCGCGATCAAGCTCCGGAAATTCGTGCCGGCCATGGAGCCGGTGCTCGTGACGGCGCGAAGATCGGCGGCCCTCGAGAAAGTTGGCTTTACTCAGCGGAGAAAAAAAGGCTTCGGCTTTTACCTCGGTCCGGAGATACTCGACAACTTCCACGCCACTTTCCTCACCGACATTCTGAGACAGGTGCCGGGCCTTTACCTGATTCGGACGGCCAGAGGTGACGTGCTCGCAAGCTCACACGTGCCAGGCGTCGCCTGCGTGCAGTACTACCTGGACGATGCACCGTATATGGAAGTGACGCCGGGAGACATCCAGAAGTTCGTGAGTGGCGGCGAGGTTGTCGCCGTCGAAGTCTATCAGGGCATCGTACCTATGGAATACAGTCGCGCCGGAATCTCGTGCATCACGATTGTCATCTGGACTCGATACAAGATCCGCGGTTGAGCTATTGTCGCGCTCCTGTTCCCCTCTGGGAATCAGGGTTTTGGACCGGTCCTCCGCCGGAGCGGATGATTGCAATCTTGCCATCCGATTCGAGAATGGCCCACGCCACTTCTTCGATCGTTTCAATCCCCGCCTTGTGCATCGCCGAGAAGATTTCTTCCGGCGCGATTCGCTCGCCGCCGAGGGCGCGGGGCAGGAGCTCGCCCTGCCTGACGAGGACCATTGGCTTCGACTCCATCACGCGCCGGAACCCGTTGAGGCGAAAGCTCGCGATCGATGTCAGAAACACCAGCGAGAAGAGAGTAGTCGCCGCGACGAGGGAATTCGTCATCGAATAGTCCTGTCGCGTCAGCGCCCGCGAAAAAAACTGCGGAATGAGCAGCAGCATCACGAGCTCGAACGGTGCCATCTGCGACAGCTCGCGCTTGCCCAGAGTTCGGAAGCAGGCCCAGATGAAGACGTAGACGAAAATCACTCTGAGAACGGTTTCCATTTTTTCTCTCCTCCCCCTGCCTCCGGCGCCGCGTCAAGCTCAGGGGAAAACGAACGTCCTTATAAGGACCATCACGCTATCGGTGCCGTGGCGAGCGGTGATGGTACCGCGGTGAGCTCCGTAGTCCTGGCCCCAGAGCTCGACGGAGACGAGCCGCGACTCTGATGGTTTGACGTCAGTCAGGTCGACGCTGTAGGAACCCCTCAACGCGGGATCGAATCTCACGCTCGAGAACCGCGAGATGTACGCCGTGTCGAACGACACTCTCACAGTGTCGGCGACCACCGGAGAGAGATTGCGAACGGTCACGTGCAAAGGCTGCACCTGGCGATAACGGAATCGCGACGGATAAGACACCGTCATGTCGAGGGATCCGTTCGTCGTGTGCATACGAGCCTGGCTCTCCCCGAAGACGCCAAACAGCGCCAGAATCGGCACGGCGAGGAGAATTGGAAATCCTATCAGCTGCTTCCACGACCACTCGATCTTTGCGTCGATCGAAGGCGCGCGCGGCGGCGAGGTCATGGGCGGATTTGATTCCTGCTCGAGTGCGTGGCGCTATTTCGTATTCCCTTGGGCACTCTGCATATCGGACACGGGCCCATCTTCGGCTCCTTGCCGTAGGTCAGCGTCACCGGTCCCAGTACCCGCGCGGTATCGCTGAGCGAAACCGTCAGCGTCATCGTCTCGCCGATGATCCGTCCGGTGAAGCTCGCGGGATGCAAGATGCCGCGATCGACCGGATACGCGTCGACGTTGTAGGTACCAGTCGCTTCGAATCGTCCGTTCGCGTCGGGTCGGATCGGTCCGACCGCATCGCCGAGCGTGCAGCCGATGTGGACGTGAACGTCGGTGTCATTAACGATCATGCCGGCATTGTCGCCGCCCCACGTCCCGGCAACTTCGGTGATATGCGTCGACGTCGCGGCGGAGCAGGCCAGAAGGGCGGAGATCGAAACTGGTGCGACGATCTGCGTGGCAAGGACGCGTAACGCAAAGGATCGCGAAGCGCCTCTGGCAGTTGTCATGTTAGGCATCCTCTCGCTCAAGTTTCCAGCTCACTGCGATTCAACTTGTCGTACCGATATGCCAGGTGAAGAACGCTCGCTTCGTCCCACGGTTTCGCAACGATCTGTAACCCTAGCGGTAATCCATTCTTGTCGAAACCGCACGGAACGCTGATCGCGGGCACACCATAATAGTTGGCGAATACCGTGTTCTCGGCCGAGAGTGCCTGAGGGTCGGTGCCTGCCTCTTTGATTGTTGGAACGGTGCTCGTCGTGGTCGGAAGCAGAAGGACATCGATGTCCTTGAATGTACGACCGGCGATAGC